>CAMKTM010000117.1 GCA_946415695.1 uncultured Prevotellaceae bacterium
AGAAGATGCCTAAGTTCAACAGCATCTCCATCTCCGGCTACCACATGCAGGAGGCAGGTGCAACAGCCGACATCGAGCTGGCCTACACGCTGGCCGACGGCATGGACTACCTGCGTGCAGGTATCAACGCAGGCATCGACGTGGATGCCTTCGCTCCGCGCCTCTCGTTCTTCTGGGCCATTGGCGTGAACCACTTCATGGAGATTGCCAAGATGCGTGCAGGCCGTCTGTTGTGGGCAAAGATTGTGAAGAGTTTCGGAGCGAAGAACCCCAAGTCTATGGCTCTGCGTACACACTCGCAGACGTCGGGATGGTCTTTGACGGAGCAAGACCCCTTCAACAACGTTGGCCGTACCTGCATCGAGGCCATGGCTGCCGTGCTGGGTCACACCCAGTCGCTGCACACCAACGCCCTCGACGAAGCCATCGCCCTGCCCACAGACTTCTCGGCTCGTATCGCTCGTAACACTCAGATCTACATCCAGAACGAGACGCAAGTCTGCAAGCACATCGACCCGTGGGCCGGCTCTTACTACGTGGAGAAGCTCACCTACGAGCTGTACCACAAGGCATGGGAGCACATCCAGGAGATTGAGAAGCTGGGCGGCATGGCAAAGGCCATCGAGACCGGTCTGCCAAAGATGCGTATTGAAGAGGCTTCGGCCCGTACTCAGGCTCGCATCGACAGCGGCGTACAGACCATTGTCGGCGTGAACAAGTATCGTCTCGACCACGAGGATCCCATCGACATCCTCGAGATCGACAACACCGCCGTGCGCCTGCAGCAGGAGGCTTCCCTGAAGGAGCTCCGTGCTCATCGTGACGAGGCTCAGGTGAAGAAAGACCTCGAGGCCATCACCGAATGCGTACGCGAGTTCAACGAGGGCAAGAAGAGCGAGCACAACCTGCTCGACCTGGCTGTCATCGCCGCCGGACATCGTGCCACACTGGGTGAAATCAGCGATGCCTGCGAAGCCATCGTGGGCCGTTACAAAGCAGTAATCAGAACTATTTCAGGCGTGTATAGAAGTGAAAGCAAGAACGACAAGCTCTTCGACAAGGCTTGCGAAATGACCGACGCCTTCGCCAAGAAGGAAGGCCGCCGTCCCCGCATCATGGTTGCCAAGATGGGTCAGGACGGTCACGACCGTGGCGCGAAGGTAGTGGCAACAGGTTATGCCGACTGTGGCTTCGATGTGGATATGGGACCGTTGTTCCAGACTCCTGCCGAAGCAGCACGTCAGGCAGTGGAGAACGACGTGGACATCGTAGGTGCCAGCTCACTGGCAGCCGGCCACAAGACGCTCATCCCTCAGCTCATCGAAGAGCTGAAGAAGCTGGGCCGCGAGGACATCATGGTCACCGCCGGCGGCGTCATCCCTGCTCAGGACTACGACTTCCTCTACAAGGCCGGCGTAGCCTGCATCTTCGGCCCCGGCACTCCTGTCCCCTACTCCGCTTGCGAGATGATGAAGATTCTCTTGGGCGAAGAGTAAGGGAAAAATCCTTCCCACGTAAACACTGCATCCCCCTCCCCCGTTCCGACGGGAGAGGGGGATTTTTTGTCACGCACCATATAAATATATGTACGCGCGAGGGACAAAAACATCAAACACAGGAAAGAGGCCGCAAATTAGCATAGTTATGCATAAAACACACATAACCACATCGTTTCGTGCAGTTTTCTTTATTTTTGTATGATGCGTTTCCGAAAAAGTTTTTCCTTTGTGCCCATAAACCATTCTTATATCATTCTACCATAGTATTAACTAACTGAAGTTTCGGATGTTCCGGAAGACCTGTATAGATAAGCTTTTACACATTCATGCAAATAATGGTTAAGCATTCTGCGAATAATGGTTAAGCATTATTGTCATAATGGTTAAGCTTTCTGCAGATAATGGTTAAGCATTATTTTCAGTACCCTGTGACTGCTTACAGAACACCCGAAACATAAAGCCCAGCTTGAAGGAGGAGAGTGCACAGCCTGTGAGCCTCCTGTGCGAGAGTTTCAACAGCAACGTCAATTTGAGCCAAGGCTCCGGCAGCGACGGCGAAGCCCGCACCCAGGAATGGAACATGTGGGGCGAAAACGAATAGAGCAACCACTTTAGCGGTAACATAAAGAGAAGAGAAGAGAGGGCGTGTCAAAATGAAGTGACGCGCCCTCTCTCTCTTCTCCCGATTCGGTCACTCTGGCCAACACCTCCTCTCCCCTGCCATCGCACAGGGTGTTGTTTGCTTGTACATGTACGTGCAATTGCTTTTACATGTACAAGCAATTGCTTCTACATGTACAAGCAAACAACTCGATGTGTCGCCTCGAAGAATTCAACATGGCAAAACGCGCCACGGCACCAACAGACATCACAAAGAACCAGCCCGAAGCAATCCCCTATGCCCCATTGAGGTATATGAGATGCCAAAAAGAATGGGACTGGAGCCGCATGTTTTGGCCCCAGTCCCATCTCTTTACTTTGGTAAAATCTGTGCGTGTTTATTACAATCGGTTTTGCTTTGGAAACACCACCTTCGGCTTGAAGGAGCGTGCCTCTTCGAAATCCATCAGGGCATACGACATGATGATGACGGTGTCGCCCACCAGCACTTTGCGCGCTGCAGCGCCATTGAGGCAGATGCAGCCCGAACCGCGCTCGCCGCGGATGACATACGTCTCGAAACGCTCACCGTTGTTGTTATCCACCACCTGCACCTTCTCGCCGGCGATGAGACCAGCAGCATCCATCAAGTCCTCGTCGATGGTGATGCTGCCCATATAGTTGAGATTTGCCTCGGTCACGGCGACACAATGCAACTTTGACTTCAATACTTCTATAAACATCTTGTTTATTTACTATTTGACGATTTACTATTTACTATTTATCTACTATTTATTTGATTTAGCTATTTCATCGGCATTCATCCTCGTTTTAGTCGTCACTATTGACTTCGCAATGATATTCAGCAACTCACAACATTCCTGATGCAGCGGCTGGAGCCGCGATTCCTTCAGCATCTGTGAACGCATGATGATGTCGAGCCAATGAGTAGTCTCATCAAGCTCCTCCTCGACCATCTTTAATTTATTTATGAAATCCTTGTCAGACTTTGCAAGGCATGCAGCCCTGTAGTTGGCAGAAGGTGATGTGCCAGAACGGACAATCTGACGAGCAATGGCATTGCCGGCAATACTTGGCGGCAGAGAATCCACCATCTTGACAATGCGAACAGCGAAGTCTGTCATACGTTCACGAAGCTCATCCTTAGTCATAATTAACTAAATAGTCAAATCGGAAATAAATCGTAAATCGTAAATAGTGAAATCGTAAATTATTTATATTTGATATGGTCTATCAGCCTAATCGGTTTAGTGCCGCAGAAGACGGTGATACAGCCCACGATGCTCGGAGCGTCGTCCCAGGAAGAGACATCAGCCAGCGTGTCGCCATCCACGATGCTGAAGTACTGCACTTCAAGGCCGTCGATGCCGTTGATTGCGCTGACGACGTAATCGTGCGTCTGCTGTACGGAGAGGCCGAGCGTGCGGCTCTCGTTCATTATGCGATAGATGTTGGAGGCCGTCTTGCGCTCTTCGTCCGTCAGGAGTGCGTTGCGGCTGCTCATGGCAAGTCCGTCGCTCTGACGGACAACGGGACAGGGCACAATCTCAACCTTGAAGCCAAGGTCGTCCACCATGCGGCGGATGACGGCAATCTGCTGGTAATCCTTCTCGCCCAAATAGACACGGTCGGGCTCGACGTACGTGAAGAGCTTGCTGACTATCTGGCAAACGCCGTTGAAATGTCCGGGACGCATGGCGCCCTCCATCACCGCATCGGTGGGAGGATAGCTGAACTGCCTGGTGTCCGGCTCGGGATAGATTTCCTTGACAGTAGGAGCAAAGGCAATGTCTGCCTTGCACTGCTCGAGCAGGCGGCAGTCGGCATCGAGAGTGCGCGGATAGCGTTCCAGGTCCTTCGGGTCGTTGAATTGGGTGGGATTGAGGAAAATGCTCACCACGGTGATGTCGTTATCCTCGACACTCTTGCGGACAAGCGAGGCGTGCCCTTCGTGCAAAGCGCCCATCGTGGGCACAAAGCCGATGGTGCGCCCTTCGTCGCGATGTTGAGCCAAGCGCTCGCGAAGCTGAGTAATGGTATTTATAACTTCCATTCTTAAAGGGATTAAATCGTGCAAAGGTACGAATAATTCATAATTCACCATCCATAATTCCCAATTATTTTACGTTTTTTGCCATTGAATGCAAGAAAAGGGAAACTTTCTCATTGTATATTGCGAAAATAATTGTACTTTTGCACGGATACTATTGTCTAATTGGGTATAAAGAAATGACCAAAGCCAAGAAGATACTCTACGTCACACAAGAGATGCTGCCTTTTGTGCCCGAGACCGCTATGGCTCAAATGGGCCGATACCTGCCGCAGGCAGTTCAGGAAAAGAGTAGGGAAATACGTTCCTTCATGCCCAAATGGGGTATCATCAACGAGCGTCGGAACCAACTGCACGAAGTCATCAGGCTCAGCGGGATGAACATCGTGGTGGATGACACAGACCACCCGCTCGTCATCAAGGTGGCAAGCATCCCAAGCGCCAGAATGCAAATCTACTTCATCGACAACGACGACTACTTCACCGGACGCAAAATGGCTTTGGACACCAACGAGAAGGAATACGACGACAATGCCGAACGCGCTGCCTTCTATGCCCGAGGCGTGCTGGAGACCATCAAGAAGCTGAAATGGTCGCCCGACATCATCCACTGCATGGGATGGATGAGCGGTATGCTTCCCCTTTACATCAAGACGGCATACGCCGAAGAGCCTTCGTTCCGAGACTGCAAGGTCGTCTTCACACCTTCCACAGAAGTCCTCACTTCCCCGATTCCCTCAAACATGGACGGCATCATTGCCTTCCGCAACACCACCATATCCGCAACAAGAGGATTAGGCGAGAAGAAGCTCGTGCCCATGCTCAACAAACTGGGCGTAAAGTATGCCGACGGCACTGGGTTCCTCGCCGAGAACAAAGACCTCACAAAGTATGCGGAAACACTCGGAAAAAACATCCAGCCACCTATCGACATAGAAGAATACGGCATCTACTACCCCACCTTCTACGATACCATCTGGAACATCGGCAGAACAGACGAAGAGGAGGAGGAATAGCACCGGACATCGCTCCGCCGGCACCTACATTATAATAATAAAAGAAGAACATTGAGCATTGAATGATGAAAGATAACTTTCGGACATGGCCGGCATACGTCCTGGCCATCGCCCTCCTTCTCATAAGTTGCGACGAAGACACCGGTTCCTTAGGAGTCTATCCGAGGCAGGACGGCATTAACACCTCGACGGCTTCCTTCGATGTCATTTCAAGCAGCATCGCCAACAACAACGTGTCCGCCAACAGCACAACCTGCTACTTGGGCAAAGTCATAGACCCGGAAACAGACAAAGCCATCACAGCCACCTTCGCCGCACAGTTCCACACCTTCGAGGACTACACGTTCCCCGAAGAGAAGCACATTATCAAATCCAACGGCCATCTCTGTGAATCTGTCGAGATACGCCTCTTCATCAAGAGCACCTTCGGCGACAAGAACAACCCCATGAAGGTGGAAGTCCTGCCGCTCAGCATGAACAACGACAAGCTCATCAAAGAATCAGAAAGACTCTACACCGACACCGACCTCATGCAGCGGTTCGTGGACGAAGGGCAGCAACCCATCGCAACAAAAGTCTTCACTGCCACCGACTACATCCTGAGCGATGCGCAGCGGGCCAGCGAAGGCTATTCGGACAATGTTCGCATCGTGCTGCCCCAAGAGGTAGGAGACAACATCATGAAGGCTTATTACAGCGACCCAGCCTTCTTCCGCGACTCCTACTCCTTCATCCGCAACGTCTGTGCCGGCTATCTGTTCCGGACGATTAGCGGCGTCGGCACTATGCTCAGTCTTGAAGTCTGCACCATGAACATCAACTTCAGTTACAAGACCGACGAGAACCCCGACACCAAAATTCCCGCTCTCTGCCGCTTCGCAGCCACACCGGAAGTCATACAGAGCACACAGTTCGAGAGCAGCGACCTCTCCGGCCTTATTGAGAGCATGAACAGCTCGGCCAGCGAAGCCACCATGCTCAAGACCCCCGCCGGCATCTGCACAGAACTCATCCTGCCCATTGACGAGATCTTTAGAGGACACGAAAACGACAGCATCAGTCGCGCCTCTATCACCCTTATGCGCATCAACAACCAAGACGAAGACGCAAAAGACGACGACTATGCTCTGGGCATCCCGCAGAACCTCCTGCTCGTACGCAAGCAGAACGTCAAAAGCTTCTTCGACAACCAGCAGCTGAGCGACTCACAACAGTCTTTCACCACAACATTCATTTCCGCCTACAACAGCTACAGCTTCGACAACATCAGCCAGCTAATCGCCTATTGCCAGAATGAAAAGACAGCAGGGATGAAAGCCTCCGGCATGACAGAAGAAGCATGGGAAGCAGCACATCCAGATTGGAACCATGTGGTTCTTGTTCCCATTTCTGTTTCTACAAACACCGACAGCAACGGCAACTCTTCACAAGTCTCCATCAATCAAGACCTAGGGCTTTGCAGCACTAAACTTGTTCGTGGCACAGCAGCCAAACCCCTCAAAATACATATCATCTACAGCCGCTTTGCCCGAGAATAACATTTCAATAAAACTCTATTACAATGAAACATTTCATTCTCATTGCGGCCATGCTCGTCAGTCTGGCCTTCGTTGCTCCGTCTGCCGCCCAGGCAGGAGCCAAACGCGACGCTCGTGTCGCCTACGTCCTAAAGAACCTCAGACTCAAGAGCGACGTGGAGGCTAAGTTCAAGCCTCTGCTCGAAGCCTTCCTCAAAGAGCTCTCCGACGTGAAAGACCCCTATGAGGACCTCAAGGACGAGCTGCAGGATGTCATCGACGCTAACAAGCTCACCGCCGCACAATGCGACAAGCTCTTCGAACTGAAGCAGAAACAAGAGGAACAGGAACCACCTGTCCTGCGCAAATGGTACGCTAAGTTCAAGACCGTCCTCACCACGCAACAGGCATACAGGGCCATGAAGCTCAGCGACGACAAGCTGAAGTAAACTGATTCCCTTTTCGGCGAGGCGGATGACGCCACGTGGAGCATCGCCAGTACTACCGTGGAGAAACTCCAGTACCACCGTGGTAGTACTGGAGTTTTCCCATGGTGGTACTGGCAGCACTCCTGCAAGCACAGTTTGCAGCCCAATCGTAAACAAACAAAGAAACCATAAATCTCATATATGGCGACAACAGACGACAAGAAGATTATCTTCTCGATGGTCGGCGTAAGCAAGACCATTCAGC
>CAMKTM010000118.1 GCA_946415695.1 uncultured Prevotellaceae bacterium
CGAAGAACAAGAACCTGCCTCACCGTCAGGACTTCTGCTATGTGAAGTGGTTCGTTTAAGGACATCACATTACACCGACATTCTGCGTATCGGCGTGCCAATCATGATGGGCCAACTGAGTACCATCTTGATGGGGTTCGCCGATACGCTCATGGTGGGGCATCACAGTGCAAGCGAATTGGCGGCAGCCGGCTTCGTCAACAATACGATGGCACTGCTTGTCGTCAGCGGCATGGGTTTCTCCTATGGCCTTACGCCTGTGGTGGGAGCTTCGCTGGGAGAGGGTAACACCCATGCCATTGCCGGCAAGCTCAAGAATGGGCTCTTTGCTTGCTCTGCCGTCGGTTTGCTGTTGATGCTTCTTGCTGGCAGCCTCTTGGCAGCACTTCCCTGGCTCGGACAGCCCGAAGCGTTGCTGCCCTTGATGCGACCCTATCTGATGACCCTGTTGTTGAGCCTCCTGCCACAGATGGCATTCAATGCCTACAAGCAGTTCAGCGACGGCGTACAGGACACTTCAATGCCGATGTGGATAATGATAGTCAGCAACATCGCTAATATCTTTGGCAACTGGCTTCTCATCTACGGACATTGGGGATTGCCCGAGATGGGTTTGTTTGGCGCCGGACTTTCCACATTGTTAAGCCGCCTCTTGCAGTTGGCACTGATGGTCGGCGTGTTCCACTTCACAGCACATTATGAGCCGTATCGCCGCGACTTTCCCAAAAGCCGCATCACCCGGGCAGACCAGAGGGAGCTTCAGCGCCTCGGATGGCCTGTCGCCCTGCAAATAGGGATGGAGACGGCGTCGTTCAGTTTCAGTGCTATTTACATTGGTTGGCTCGGAGCCCACGCTTTGGCAGCGCATCAGGTCGTGATAACCATCAGCCAGTTTTTCTTCATGCTCTACTATGGTCTGTCGGCAGCAGTGGCTGTCCGCGTAAGTTATTATCGCGGTGCTGGCGAATTGGAGCAGACGTGCAAAGTGGCAAAGTCGGGCGTCCATTTGTGTTGGCTCATTGCCCTCTGCCAGGGCATTCCCCTTTTCTTGCTGCGCAGCAAAGTCGGTTTGCTTTTCACGCACACCACCGAGGTCGTTGCGCTTGTGGCTACGGTCATCATACCCTTTCTGTTCTTCCAGTTCGGCGATGCCTTGCAGAGCACCTACGCCAATGCCCTTAGAGGAATGGCTCGCGTGAAGGCGATGGTGTGGATAGCCTTTGTGGCCTACATCGTCATCTCGCTGCCGATGGGCTACATCTTCGGCTTCGTCTGCGGATGGGGACTGGTGGGCGTCTGGATGGCGTTCCCCTTTGGTCTCACTACGGCCGGACTGCTGTATTATAGAGAGTTTAGAAGAAGTATCCAAAAACTCTGATTGCTCCGATGGCTTACCACTTAACTCCCATAGCGACAATTCGCACGGATTTCCCTACGAAGTTCGGCGTGCCTCGGCAGAGCGGACTCATAAAAGGTCTGAAGGGCAGGATTGTCTTCGAACCCGAGTATCGCGACCCAGAGGCTTTGCGAGGTCTGGAGGGCTTCAGCCATATCTGGTTGCTTTGGGACTTCAGCGAGGCACGGACTTCAAACTCAATATTCAAAGCGACGGTGCGTCCGCCGCGTCTTGGCGGGAACAAGCGCGTGGGAGTCTTTGCCACACGCAGCCCTTTCCGTCCCAACAACATCGGCCTCTCCTCGGTGCGCATCCTTGGCATCGACCTTCACACGCCCGACGGGCCTGTGATAGAGGTGGAGGGTGCCGACATGATGGATGGCACACCCATCTTCGACATCAAGCCCTATCTCGCCTTCACCGACAGCCATCCCGATGCCAAAGGCGGTTTTACAGAGGACACCTTCAAAACTCATTTTTCAGCTCCTACCCTTCATCCATCACTCTGCGAAGCTTTTGATTCCGAAAAGCTCGAGGCGCTTCGGGAAATCCTTGCTTCCGATCCGCGTCCGCATTATCACGACAATCCTGGTCGCATTTATGCCATAGAGTTCGCAGGTAAGGAAGTGAAGTTTCGCGTGAATGGCGACCAAGTGGAGGCTTGGCTGGAATGTGACAAATAACCCAACACTATGAAAACGAACAAAAAAGAGACCATTTGCCTTAATTGCGGAAACAGATTCGTGGGCAACTTCTGCCCATGTTGCGGGCAGAACGCAAGGACCAAACGCTTGATGTTTGGGGAGATGTTGTCTCACTTCCTGGACTCATTCGTTGGGGGCGACAACGCTTTCCTGCGTACCAGTCACGACCTCTTGTGCCGTCCGGGCGACATGCAGCGAGACTATTTGCTGGGCAAGCGAATAAGGTATAAGAATCCTCTTCAAATGTTTATCTATCTCATCACGCTGTATGCCATCATATCGTATGTCACCGGTTTAAGTTCGTTCCTTTTCGACAATTTGGAGTCTTTGGATTTTGATTTGACTGACACAAAAGACAGTCCCACCGTAGAAGTCATATCGAAATACCTCAAAGTGATATATACCAACAAGTTGTATGGTACATTCTTTACGGCATTCATAGAGGTCATCCCCTTCTGCCTGGTCTTCCGTACGAAAATTCTGCGTCCCGACGGCGCCATGCTTCCTTTGAGCCTAACGGAGCAATTCTTTGTACAAATGTATCATTCTTGCACGGAAATGTTTTTCACGATAGCTCTCCTTCCTCTTGCACTAATAGATAGAATAACAAGCATTTCGCATTACACCTATGATTTCCTGGCTTTCCTTTATTCCGTCATCATATACAAGAAACTTTTAGGCATCGGATGGATAAAAAGCACCCTCCTGAACATCGTTGCCATGTTCTTATCCTTTGTGCTTATTGTTTTGCTGTTATTTCTGGCCACTAAAATGGCAATAGCAATAGATAAGTTGATGTAATGAAACTTGCTTTCGTTCGTCTCCGGATGGTTTAGCCTTTACTTGTCGAACGGGTTGCCCTTCGGGTCACGGCTCACAACCCAACGGAAAGCGTTCACGAAGAGCAGGTTCTGTGTGGCGTCGATGAAGCCTTCGTCGCCGTGCCCCATGTTCAGATAGACCATTCTGTACTTCTTGTTCGTCCAGACGACAGGGAAGTCGCCGAACTTCACCACGTCCTTCAGCCCGAAGGGATACATCTTGGGCGAAATGGAGAGGAGCACTTCCACGTCGGGATTCATCCTTGGGCTTGGTTGCCACTGATAGAACTCGCTGGCTGGGACGACAAATGATTGCGGCAAGCTCCCGGTGACGGGATGCTCCTGTGTGTCGCATTCCACGAGTGCCGGTTGGGGCGGCCAGTTGTTGCAGTAGAACATGCCGCAGCCCAGGAACTCGTTGAGCCAGGGCCAGTGCGTGTTTCGGTCGTTATAGGCAGAGGCATGGAAGCCTATCCATCCGCCGCCGTTCTCCATGTACTGTTCGAAGGCCTCCCGTTGTGCCTTGCCGCCGGGCGAGGCGTTCAGGCTGATGATGATGCTGTAGTCTTTGAGTTTCTCGTAGGGATAGTCGGCCAGCGACGTTGTGACATCCATGAGCCATCCCTCGCCGTAGGTGAGCTTGTGAAAGAAGTTGATGGCTTGCTTGTCGAACTGCACATGCGCCTCCTCTGCGCCTGGCTCGTAATGCAACAAGGCGCGGAAGCGTGGCGCACGGGCATAGTTGGCGGGATATTCGTTCTGTTCAGGTGCAGACAGGGCTTCGTCCCCCAGTGTCCAGCGGATGGCATTCTCGAACAGCTTGATGAAGGACGGATTGTTGAAGAGCGACTTGCTGTGTCCGAACTGGAAATAGACATTGCGAGCCTTCTTGTCCGTGTTCGTCCATATCACGGGGTGGTCGCTCATCTTGATGTTCGTCGAGATGCTGTAACTGTCTTCATCGACATTAGCCAGGACATGAATGTTGGGCCGGCGAGGGCTGACGTCGTAGGTGTACCATTCGTCCTCTTTCACGAGGAAAGAAGCGGGTACACCTTTCATGACGGGATGCGCTTTGTCCTCGGTGCGGACCGTTGCATCGCACTTCTCGGCGATATAGTTCTTGTAGCGTATCTTGCCCAGGAAGTCGGAGAACCACTCCCACAGCCCGTAGCCGTCGAACTCTCCCAGCAGGCTTGCGTGGTGGAACCCGATGTAGCCGCCTGTGCCTTCGTCGATGTAGCGCTGCATGTCCTTTTGTGCTGCCTTGCTCCAGGCGTAAGGCGGATAGTTCAGTTGCAGCACCAGTTGATATTTCAGCAGTTCGCCTTTAGGAACATCTTTGGCAGAGTTCAGGACCGTCAGCTCCATGTTGAATCGTTCCTTCTGGCTCTCGAGCCATTGCAGACCCGCCGCCGTGAAGCCTTCGTGCAGCCCGCCGCGTTCTGCCAGCACCAACACCTTGCGGGGCGAAGTGTCATTCTTTTCCTTTTCCTTCGCTTCGCAGGGTGCGGCCGACAGACACGCCACCATCAAAAGCAGAAAATACAGTCCATAGCGTTTCATCGTATTACCTAATGCTTTTCTCCTTGCCTTGTCTTCCATAAGAGCGTGCCTTGTTTGCCATAAGAGTGTGCCTTGTTTGCCATAAGAGCGTGCCTCGTTTGCCATAAGAGCGTGCCTTGTTTGCAATAAAGGCGTGCCTTGTTTTTTATCGCCCTTAATCAAGTTTTGGAAAATGCTCAATAGACGACCTTGCGTCCGTTCTTGATAACGATGCCTTTCTTTTGCTTGTCGTTGAAGAACTCCCTGCCGCTGAGGTCGTAGCACTTACCGTTTAGCCACGTCCTTTCTTCCTCTTCTTGAGGGAGGGCAGGGGGGAAGCCGATTCCTGTCTCTACGTCTGCGGACTGGTCTTCAAGGAGGTACAAGTCGTCGAACTTGTCGCCTGTGATGCAGAGGTAATGGTCAGAGCGAAGTCCAAGCACGTCGAGGGTCTTTCTGCTTCCCGTCAAGTTGCTGACAGAGATGTTGATGCACTGTTGGGGCGATTTAAGGCTGAAGCTCTGATGGAACCACTTCTTGCCGTCGATGGTGGTGGAAGTGCTGACGCGTTTGCCGGGCCATGCGCCGTTCAGCTCCTTGTTGTCGTTGTCCCAAGCGTAGAAATACATGCTTCCCCAAGTGACGTCGGAACTAACGTAGATGGTGATGTCGTGAGGCTCGAAGATTTCGTATTTGCGGCTCTGAATGCCATAGACCTTGCCTCCGGAGAGGATGCCTGCCTTCAGGGTGCAGGAAGACTTTATGCCCAGTGAGACGCCGGTAGTCAGGACGCTGCTCTTGGCCGTCGGTTCTGTGCCGTCCAGGGTATAGACAATCTTTGCTCCGGACAGTTTGGTGACGGGCGTAATCTTAACCTTCTGCAAGCCCTCGTAGGTCCCGTCTGGCACATCTATCCAAACGGTGTTGGCACTCCGGTTCAAGTAGTAACGGAAGCCTTTGCCCGAAAGGAATTCCGTGTATTCCGAACTGCTGGGCTTGTAACCGTCCGGATTGCTGCCGACCACGCAGAGCAACGAGCCCCGTTTGCCGTAAGCTACACGGGCGTAGTAGTTGTCGTCTCTCCATTTCTCCTCACTTCCCGAGGTGTTGGTGATGCCCGCAAGGTGCCTGGCCAGAATCATCTGCTTGATCTGATACTTGCAATCGTGCCAATGGCGGTAGAAGACGCAGGGCGTGCCGGGCATAGCCAGCAGGTAGGCATTGGCGGCAAGCGTGTCTTTCCAGATGGGCGTCTGTATTGTCCCGTTTGTACGGCTTTCGGTGTCGTGGTTCTCTACGAAGGTGACGGCATAC
Source organism: uncultured Prevotellaceae bacterium (assembly GCA_946415695.1). Classification (GTDB taxonomy): domain Bacteria; phylum Bacteroidota; class Bacteroidia; order Bacteroidales; family Bacteroidaceae; genus Physcousia. The sequence continues at coordinate 5,781 of CAMKTM010000118.1, forward strand.
TGCTTGTAGTAGCTGTCAAAGGCGAGTGGCTGTTCGTCCTCACCCAGATGCCTCCATTTGCGTTCTTCAATGGCGTTGCGCATACAGTAGCGGAACGGGAAGTCGAAGGCGGCGCTCGTAGGATATTCTGCCACGTAGCCCTTTGAATAGTTTATCCATTCCTTGATTTTCGTTGCGCCGTCGAAGTATTCGCCAACGCTGAAGGCTGGCTTCGCCGACATGTTGTAGTCGCCGATGAAGCTTGCCCAGAAGCCTTTGACCATATCATAGCGGAAGCCGACGTAGCCGACATCCTCGAGGAGAAACTTGAGGTAGTCCTTGATGATTTCCTGCACATGCGGGTTCTTATGGTCGAGGTCGCGGCAACTCGACCAGTCATCGCCCGTATCGTCGTTTATGGAAAGCGACAGTCCGTTCTTTCCAGCCCAGTTTGCCGTGGCGCCGCCATCGTCGTTCCCGCAGATGTCGGTCGGCACCATCTTGTAGGTCTTGCCGTTCCAAGTCTCTTCGGGGAAATCGACCCATGAGCCGTCTTTGCCAACATTCTTGCGATGGTTGATGACGACGTCGGCAATGAAGCCCGTGCCTTTCTTGCGATAAGTGGCAATCATGCTTCGCAGTTGTGCCTCTGTGCCGAAGGCGCTATTCTGGTTGAAGTAATAGACAGGCATGTAGCCCATCGAGTAGCCGCTGTTGCACCAGCCGCTCTGCGGAACCCAAATCAAGTCGATGTAGGGCGCTATCTCGTCGGACTGCAACTCGAGTCGTGCCCAGGACGTCTCGTCGTAAGAGTCCCAATAGAACCCTTGCATCATCACGCCTTCATAATTGGTAGGCCAGCCTTGCGCATGCATGGCCAAATGTAGGGCTATTGCCCAAAGTAGTAATGTTATTCTTTTCATCGTTGTTAATTTATTTAGTAATTGAATTGTATAACCTAATTTAATAATCAGCTTCAGCGTCTCGATGGAGGTGTTGCGAACCTCTCACATTGTCTGTCGTCAATCTTCCTCAAAAGTTTTGTTCTTTATATATTTTGACCTCAAAGATAGCGATTTTTTTTGATATTACAGTGAATCAAAGCAAAAAAGTATTCAAAGGACAAAATGTTTAATCTTTTTATGTGCAAAAAAGAGGATGAGTTATAATGAAAACCACTCCTTTGTCTGTTAAAACAGATAGTTATCGAAATCTCAACGGACACTCTTCTGTAAGGTCATCGAAGATGGGTTCTTGCGTCCAGCGGTTGGTGTGGTGGGTTGAGCGGATGATGGGCGCGATTTCTGAGGAGAAGATGCGCTTGCTGCTCTGAATGTTTGGATTTCTGTACTAAAGAATACTGAAAACGCCGCAGGCTAAGATGAATGTCTTGACCTGCGGCGTTATTTTTTTGAAAGATTATCTCGGTAGCTTTTGTTTTGCGGGTCTTATACCTGCGGCAGTTTGTCGAGGGCGGCTTTGATTTCCTCGTCGGTGGGGATGTAGTCGCTCATCGTGCCGTCGTTGAAGGCTTTGTAGGCATAGAGGTCGAAGTAACCGGTGCCAGAGAGGTTGAAGACGATGACCTTCTCTTCGCCTGTCTCCTTGCACTTGAGGGCTTCGT
>CAMKTM010000119.1 GCA_946415695.1 uncultured Prevotellaceae bacterium
TTTCATCGCTCCGCCTGCGCCTGAGGCTTGCCGAAGAACTCACGTTAATATAATAGAAACAACGACTTGCACGAATTGGCTACGCCTTCAATTGGCAAAATAATTCGTTCAATTCGTTCAATTCGTTGTTAAAAAAAGCGATTAATATATAACCACGAGTTAGACTGAGATATACTAAACAATGAATTGCCCATGCCCACTTCGCCTCAGGCTTAAGCTTCCGCCTGCGCCTGAGGCTTGCCGAAGAATTGCCATAAATTATTTTCCTCTTCCTTGCCATGGCACGAAGCAGAGGCGAGGGTTTTGCGGGGGTGTTGCTGCAAAATCCTGCGTTATGTCAGTTTTTTTCTTTGCCGCAAGTGGGAGATGTCAGTTTTTTTGTGTATATTTGCAGTCCTGATGTAGTATAGATTATAGTGAACTCAAGTTTTTTCTCTCTCTGATGACAGACAATATAACTCCCTCCGACGGCATTACGAACCACCTGGCGAAGATGTACCAGAACTGGTTCCTGGACTATGCCTCGTACGTGATACTGGAACGTGCCGTTCCGCACATTACCGACGGCTTCAAACCTGTGCAGCGCCGCATCATGCACGCCATGAAGCGCATGGACGACGGCAAATACAACAAGGTGGCGAACATCGTGGGTCACACCATGCAGTTCCACCCCCATGGCGACGCAAGCATCAAGGACGCACTGGTGCAGCTGGGGCAGAAAGACCTGCTCATCGACTGCCAGGGCAACTGGGGCAACATCATCACGGGCGACGATGCGGCAGCAGGCCGATACATCGAGGCAAGGCTCTCGAAATTTGCCCTCGACGTGGTGTTCAACCCCAAGACGACGGAATGGAAGTGGAGTTACGACGGCCGCAACAAGGAGCCGGTGGCGCTGCCCGTGAAGTTCCCGCTTCTGCTCGCCCAGGGCGCCGAAGGCATTGCCGTGGGACTGAACTGCAAAATCCTACCCCATAACCTCGCCGAGATTTGCGACGCCGCCATCAGCCACCTGCACGGCGAGGCGTTCTCGCTCTATCCCGACTTCCCGACGGGAGGCAGCATCGACGTCTCGAGGTACAACGACGGGCAGCGCGGCGGCGTGGTGCGTGTTCGTGCAAAGATTGAGAAGCGAGACAGCAAGACGCTGGCTATCACGGAGATTCCATACGGAAAGACGACCGGAACGGCATCGAAGCCAAGCACCTTCGTCGATAGCATCCTGAAGGCCAACGAGCGCGGAAAGATAAAGATAAGGAACGTGGAGGACCTGACGGCTGCAGAAGCCGAAATACTCATCCACCTGACACCCGGAGCGTCGAGCGACAAGACCATCGACGCCCTCTATGCCTGCACGGATTGCGAGATAAGCATCTCGCCAAACTGCTGTGTCATTCAGGACAGAAAGCCCTGCTTCCTTTCCGTGAGCGACGTGCTGAAAGCCAGTGTGGACAACACGCTGGAGCTGCTTCGGCAGGAAAGGCTTATCCGCAGAAGCGAACTGCTGGAAAGCCTCCACTTTGCCACGCTGGAACAGATATTCATCGAAGAACGTATCTATAAGGACAAGGAGTTCGAGCAGGCCAAGACGATGGACAAGGCTTGCGAATGGATCGACGAACGCCTGACGCCCTGGTACCCGAAAATGGTGCGTGAGGTGACGAAGGACGACATCCTGCACCTGATGGACATCAAGATGGCCCGCATCCTGAAGTTCAACAAGGACAAGGCCGAGGAGAACATCGCCCGCATCAAGGAAGAGATAGAGCAGATAGAGGGGGAACTGAAGAACATGGTGGAGGTGACGTGCGACTGGTTCCGCTTCATCAAGGAAAAGTACGGGAAAGAACATCCGCGCCGCACGGAAATCCGCAACTTCGACACCATCACGGCAGCCAAAGTGGTGGAAGCCAACGAGAAACTGTTCATCAATCGCGAAGAAGGCTTCATCGGCACATCCCTGAAGCGCGATGAGTTCGTCTCGAACTGCTCGGACATCGACGACGTCATCCTCTTCTACCGCGACGGCACGTACAAAATCGTGCGCGTGGCAGAGAAACTTTTCATCGGCGAGACAGAGCGCAGCAAACGCGACGGAAAGAAAACAGAGGTGATTCATATTGCTGTGTTCCGCAAAAACGACGAGCGCACCATCTATAACGTCGTCTATCGCGACGGCAAGTCGGGCATCAGCTACATCAAACGCTTCAACGTGACGGCCGTCATCCGCGACAAAGAATACGACTTGACCCAAGGCAACAAAGGGTCGAAAGTGCTCTATTTCTCTTCCAACCCCAATGGAGAAGCCGAAGTGATAAAGGTGCTGCTCAAGCCAAACCCGAAGCTGAAGCGTGTTTTCTTCGACGAAGACTTCAGCCAGACAGCAATAAAAGGCCGGGGCAGCCGAGGCAACATCCTGACAAAACTCGAGGTGAGCAAAGTGACGCTCAAGAGCCACGGATGCAGCACGCTGGGCGGCCTCAAAGTTTGGTTCGACGACGACATCAAACGCCTCAATTACGACGGGCAAGGGAAGTTCCTCGGCGAGTTCAACGGCGGCGACCAAGTGCTCGTGATGCTGAACGACGGACGGTACTACCTGACAAATATTGATGTCAACAACCATTTCGAGGACAACATCTTCCGCATCGAGAAGTACGATGCAAACAAGATCTGGACGTGCATCTACTTCAACAGCGCCCAATCGGGATTTCTCTACATCAAACGCTTCCCCCTGGAAGCCACCACAAGAATGCAAAGCTTCATGGGCGAAATAGCGGCCGAGAACATTGTGCTCGTCACAGATACGGCCTACCCAAGAGTTCTCGTCACGATGGGCGGAACCGACGACTTCCGCGACCCCATCGAGCTGGATGTCGAACAGTTTGCCCTCGTCAAGAGCTTCAAGGCTATCGGCAAACGCATCACAACCCTGCACATCGGAAAGGTCGAAGAACTAGAGCCCCTGCGATTCCCCGAAGAGAAGCAAGAAGAGAACAGCGACGAGAACAGCGACGGAGGCACCGCAAACGGCAACCCTCAAGACGAAGAGACCGACCCCTATGAAGGAAAAAGCCAGCAGGACATGGCAGACGAAATGAACGGTCAGCTCAGACTTGACTTTTGATGACAACCAACAGCATGAGACACTTTACATCGATAGTTGCACTGCTGCTGTTTTCGGCATTCTTGTACGCCGAAGAGGATGCCTTCGAACCAATCCCCGACAGAAGCCCGATTGCAAGGTCCGTGCTTTTCGGCATCGGTCGCACCAACCAACTCGACACCTACCTCTCGCCAATGGAATACGTCGGCCTGCAAGTGAGCTTCATGACACGACGGGAAAGGATGACTCATCTCGCCCATCGGCATATCTCTTTCCAAAGCACCCTGCAAGGTGCCTTTACGACAACAGACAACCCAGCAGAAACGGCCAACTGCCTTGGCGGCAGACTTGCATACGATGCAGGCTGGCACTATCACTTTTCACCGCTCAAGAACCTTGATTTGAAGGCAGGCGCATTGGTCGGCACAGACCTCGGCTTCCTGTATAACAGCAGGAATGGCAACAATCCGGCTCAAGGCCATTTCAGTGCCGACATCTCGCTTTCCGCAGGAGCCGAGTACAACTTCAACATTCGACGCCTCAAAATGCGAGCCGGCTATCAAGCTGACTTTCCGATGATTGGGGTGATGTTCTGCCCTGAATTTGGCGAAAGTTACTACGAAATATATCAGCATGGGGCGGGGCACGACCTCATCTTTGCTCATCCCGGCAATACGCTAAGCTTTCGCGGGCTCTTGACGATGGACTTCTGCCTGCCGCGCATAACCCTTCGCATCGGATATCTCTACGACATCCGACAGGCTAACGCCCGTAGCATCAAGTATCACGACACCAGCCATTCCTTCATGTTCGGCTTCGTACGTCACTTCCAGTTGTTAAGGAAAAAACAATGAAAAGAATCTTCTATATCATAACAGCCCTTTTTGCTTTGGCATTAGCTTCCTGCCAGCAAGGCGAATCGGATTATGACGATACGCCTAAAGGCAATCTTGATGCGCTTTGGACACTCATCGACCAGCGCTATTGCTTCCTTTCCTATAAGGAGCAGCAGCTGGGCTTCAAGTGGGCGGAACTCCACGACAAGTATCGTGCAAAGCTCAATCCCGACATGTCGCGCATGCAGCTTTTCGAGGTGCTGTGCCAAATGATTTCCGAGCTGAAGGACGGCCACGTGAACCTCTCCTCCAGCCTTGACCTCGGCAGAAACTGGTCATGGAAGGAGGACTATCCCGAGAACCTCGATACGGAACTCCGCAACAAGTATCTCGGCACGAACTATCACATCGGCAGCGGGCTGAAATACACCATTCTGCCCGACAATATCGCATACGTCGTCTATGAAAGTTTTTCGGATGCCATTGGCGAGGGGAATCTCAGCGACATGCTTTCTTTCCTCAGCTTGTGCAACGGCATGGTTCTTGACATCCGCGGCAACAGCGGCGGAGAACTCACCAATGCAGAAATCCTGTCGAAGCGCTTCACCAACGAAAAGGTGTTGGTCGGCTACATGTCTCATAAGACAGGAACCGGACATGACGACTTCTCGGAACCCAAAGCCGAATTCATCAGCCCGTCGAATAGCATAAGATGGCAAAAGCCTGTTGTCCTGATTGTCAACCGCTCGTGCTACAGTGCAGCCAACATTTTCGTTCGCAACATGAAGGAGATGCCGCTCGTTACCGTTATTGGCGACCAGACGGGCGGCGGTTCGGGACTGCCTTTCTCCAGCGAACTGCCAATAGGGTGGAGCGTACGGTTTAGCGCAAGCCCCTCTTTCGATGCACGGATGCAGCAAATAGAGTTCGGCATAATGCCCGACATCCCGACTTCCTTGGACGAAGCCCTCGCCCTTCAAGGCATAGACTCCATGATAGAAAAGGCAAGACAGATTCTCTCTGGAAGCTCGAAAGAAACTACAGAACAATGAACATGACAAATCTATTCATAATGAATGCAAGACATCTCATCTTTAAGATTTCCTCCCTTTTCCTTTTTGTTTGCTGCCATGCCATATCGAACGCCCAGCAGACCTCTCTGCTCGATAATGTCAACCTCTACATCGGCACAGCCAACGACTATGGGCAGATGACTCCCGGAGCCACCGTTCCTTATAGCCAGATTCAGGTTTGTCCCGACAGCAAGCCACGCCAGCATCCGGGTTACGACTTCGAGGAACCGACCATTTCGGGCTTTAGCATCAACCGCCTTTCGGGTGTCGGCGGCAGTGGTTGCGGTGGAAATGTCTCCTTGATGCCCGATGCGACAGGCAAGGACGTCCACCTCTTGAAACATACCGAACAAGCCTCTCCGGGCTATTATAGCGTGCAACTGAACAACGGCGTTTGGTTCACGGCAACGGCCGACCGCCGAATGGCAGTGGAGCGCTTTTCTTTTCCCAATCCCTCGAAAGCCGTCCTCTTGCTCAACCCCGGTTCTGCTTTCGACAAGCTCTATGCGGCACAGTTCGAGCAGAAAACGCCATCAATGGGACAAGGCTATGCTGATTGCGCCAACACTTGCAGACGCGGTCACTATCACCTCCACTACCGCCTCTACACCAGTTCGCCTTTCGTGCTCGACACGATTGCTGACGGCCGCAAACGCCTCACTTTTCCAGAGCTTTCGGCGCGATACGTTGAGGTGCGCATCGTGGTCTCTACCGGCCTTGCCGACGAGCTGGACAAGATGCCGGAACAGGCGGTGTGGCGCACCGACTTCCTTTCGATGGTGGAACGTGCTCAAAGGCAATGGCAACGGCTGCTTTCGACGGTCGAGGTGGAAGGCGGAACGGCTGACCAGCGAACCATATTCTATACATCTTTATATAGGACATTCCACAGCCCGTTCCAGGTTACAGACCGACTGATGACGAACTATCTCGGAACGGACAACAAGCCGCACGAGGCAAAGGGCTTCCAGTACTACAGTTCGTGGTCGCTTTGGGACACCTATCGCACCAAATTCCCCCTCATCACCCTGCTCGACGAAAGCCACTCTTCCGACATCATGCAGTCGTTGGCACAGCTTTACGTCACGGGCAAGAAGGATTGGAGCACCGATTACGAATGTGTCCCGACAGTCCGCACGGAACATGCCATCGCCACCCTGCTCGACGCCTATCGTCAAGGCATCAGCATCCCTTCGCTTCCCGATGCCTATCCGGGCATGGTGGCAGAGGTGAAGCGGCTCAACTTAAAAAGTCCCGACCAGTGCTTAGAAGCGAGCGGCGACTTCTGGGCCCTTGGACAACTGGCAGGCGAGCAAGGCAGACTGGCAGATGCCGACAAGTGGACCCGCAGAGGCGAGGAAATCTTCGACAGCATCTGGCCGAAAGAGTTCCAGCACATCGACGAGACTTACACCAAGATGAAAGGCAACGGCCTCTATCAAGGCACGCGCTGGCAGTACCGCTGGGGCGCACCGATGTTCCTGCCGCGAATGATTCAACTCGTCGGCAAGCAGAAACTGTCTGCCCAGCTGCAGCAGTTCTTCCGCGAAGAGCTCTACAACCAGGGCAACGAGCCCGACATCCACGTTCCGTTCCTCTTCGGGCGTCTCGGTATGCCACAGGAGACCAGCGGCATCGTTCGCACCCTTGCCACGGAGTGCATCACCCATCGCTACGGCGGCAACGATGCCTACCCTGCGCCCTTCGTCGGCTGCGCCTTCGTCAATCAGCCTCGCGGCTACTGCTTCGAGATGGACGAGGACGACGGCGCCATGAGTGCCTGGTACGTCTTTGCCAGCATCGGCATGTATCCGCTTGTCGTCGGCGAAGCAGTCTTTGAGCTTTTCCCGCCCCTCTTCGACAAAGTGACGCTCCACCTCGGGGCAGACCGACAGCAAACAGTCGTCATCTGCACAGAAGGGCAGAGCCGCAAAATGGTAAATGGTAAATGGGTAAATGCCCAATGCAAGAGTGTTACATGGAACGGAAAGACGTTGCCCGACTTCCAAATCCCCGTCAAGGAACTGAAGAAAGGCGGCACGCTGAAGTTCGTTTATTGAAGAGAGGTTAGGGGTTAGAGAATACTACTACTCGCTGAAAACGCCTGGGCGAAACCGGCATCCCCAACATTCCTCTTTCCGCCTGCGCCTTGCCGAAAAACCGCCTGCGCCTAAACGAAGCGAAAAAACCCCTAACCCCAATACTGTAAACCATAAACTGTAAACCATAAACTGTAAACCATAAACTGTAAACCATAAACCGTAAACCATAAACCGTAAACCATAAACCGTAAACCATAAACCGTAAACCATAAAC
>CAMKTM010000120.1 GCA_946415695.1 uncultured Prevotellaceae bacterium
CGACACGTTGCCGCTCATGTCGTACAGACCCAGCTCGTTCGGAGCCTTGGTGGCAACCTGGTGAGTACCATAATCAGGACTACTGCTTCCTAAATCATAACTGTTAACAGTGTACCACGCCACATCGCCTATCGTGTTGCTGCCGGAGAAGATGTAGCCCTTGCTCTTGTTGCCGCCGCGAGCCGCGAACTCCCACTCTGCCTCCGTAGGCAGGCGGAACGTCTTGCCAGTCAATTGGTTCAGCTTTGTGATGAACGTTTGGCAGTCGTTCCAACTGACATAATAGGCGGGATAGTTGTCGCCAAGGCCGTACTTCGTGCTCCAGCTGTTGCTGCTCGTAGGTTTCGTCCCCATCACGGCATACCACAGGGCCTGCGTCACCTCCGTCTCGCCCATCCAGTAGTCGCTCAGCGTGACAAGGTGCGTGGGTTTTTCGTCGTTATAGGGAGAGTAGCCGTTGCTCTGCTCGGCGGTCGCACCCATCGTGAACGTGTCGCCCGCTACCTTCTTCATCTTGAACGACACGCCGCTGACCGTGAAGGTCTGCTCGTCGCTGGCCTTCACTGTCACCTTGCAAGTGCCCTCCACGCCGCTGCCGCCCTTCGCCGTGGCGAAGATGGTGCATTCGCCGGCGGCTACCGCCGTCACCTTGCCGCTCTGGTCAACAGTGGCGACACCGGTCTTGCTGGTCGTCCATGCGACAGCCTTGTACGTGGCGTCGCTGGGCTGCACCGTTGCCGTGAGCGTCTGCGTCTCCCCCGGTTCAAGCGTTAGTGTGGCAGGGCTGACGGTGATGCCCGTCACGGGCTTGGGCACCCTCACCTCGCACGTTGCCTCCACGCCGCTGCCGTCCTTGGCAGAGCAGGTGATGGTGCAGGTGCCATAGCCCACTGCCAGCACAAGCCCAGGCGCAGGCAGGGTTGCCACAGCCTCGTCGCTGCTCTTCCACGCGACTTCCTTGTTGTCGGCATCCTCGGGCAGGACTGTGGCCTTGAGCTGATACGCATTGTTCAGAGAGAGGCCGAGTGATGTCTCGTTGAGCGTGATGCTCGTCACGAGCTGCTGCGGCTGCGTGGCGCTCCACACGCTGAAGCCTGCGCTGCCAAGCGTGCTGACCACAAGCTCCTCCGCCGTCACGTTGTGGACGCGGAGTATCTGCTTGAGCTTCTTCGCGGAATTATAGACAAGCACCTCGCCCTGATAGGGCAGGAACTGGTATGTGCCGCCGGAGATGTAGTCCGTCGTGCCGTCCTCGCGGAACGTCACCGCCTCGCTGTGGCTCTTGTACCATGTGCCGGCGACAAGACTGTTGACGGGCGTGAAGGGACCGAGGTCGTAGTCCTCGCCCGCACCGTCGTAGAACACGATGCTGTCTGACTTGACACTGTACTGCGCCACTGTGCCGTCACTCTTGTAAACGCGGAAGCCTTGCCCCCACGCTGTCTGCAAACCTGCTACCATCAGAAGCAGGGCTGCAAGGATGCTGTTTCTCTTCATTGCTGTTTGTTAATAATATAGTTTCTTTTGCCTGTTGGTACGCCACATGCTTGCGCACACATTATATATATTATTATATATGTTCATAAGACATCATGTGCTTTCGCGGATACGATGCTGAGTCAGCCGATGTCCTCATCTTCTTCCACATCCTCGATGAAGTCGTCGTCCAGGATTTCTATCTCTTCGTCTTCGCCTTCGTCGAGGAGTTCCTGACGGAAGGCATTGATGTCTTTGTTGCGATGGACAATGCTTTCCTGATGCGTGATGGCTGCAAGTTTGTTGCTCTCACTGTTCATGGCCGTCCAAAGGAGGTCCTTGAGCAGTGAGAGTCCGTCGCCCGTGACTGCGCTGATGAAGACGTGCGGCAGGTCGTCGGGCAAGTCTTCCGAGAGCATCTGCTGCAGTTCGTCGTCGAGGAGGTCGCTCTTCGTGATGGCAAGAACCCTTTGCTTGTCGAGCATCTCGGGGTTGAAGTTGCGAAGCTCGCCAAGCAGCACCTCGTACTCGTGACGGATGTCGTCCGTATCACCCGGCACTATGAAGAGCAGGAGCGAGTTGCGCTCGATGTGACGCAGGAAGCGAAGTCCAAGTCCCCTACCCTCCGATGCCCCCTCGATGATGCCCGGAATGTCGGCCATGACGAAGCTTTGTCCGTCGCGATACGACACGATGCCGAGCGAGGGTTCCATCGTCGTGAAGGGATAGCCGGCTATCTTCGGCCTTGCACTCGACAAGGAACTCAGCAACGTGCTCTTCCCTGCATTGGGAAAGCCTACAAGTCCGACGTCGGCAAGCAGCTTGAGCTCAAGGATGACGGTACGCTCCATCATGGGTTCGCCTGGTTGAGCATAGCGTGGAGCCTGATTGGTAGCTGTGGCAAAGTGCTTGTTGCCCATGCCGCCACGACCGCCCCTGAGGAGCATCACGACCTGTCCGTCGTCGGTCACGTCGCAGATATATTCGCCTGTCTCGGCATCATAAACTACAGTGCCGCAAGGGACATCGATGTAACGGTCCTCGCCGTCTGCACCCGTGCTGCCGCTTGGCCCGCCGTTGCCTCCATGTCCGGCAAAGACATGACGCTCAAAGCGAAGGTGCAGAAGCGTCCAGTAGTTATGGTTGCCACGCAGATAGACGTGCCCGCCGCGCCCGCCATCGCCGCCATCAGGCCCGCCCATAGGGACATACTTGGCGCGATGCATGTGCATGGAACCTCTGCCACCCTTGCCCGAGCGGCAGCATATCTTGACGTAATCTACAAAGTTGCTCTCTGCCATTGTATAATATTGGGGGGTTAGTGGTTATAGGTTAGGGGTTAGAGGATAGTTGTGGATGCTGATTAGGAGCCAAAGGTATTCTCTAACCTCTAACCCCTAACCTCTAATCACTAACCTCTACTCTAACCCCTATTTTACCGTGTCGAGGAACTTGAAGATGGAGGCAATCATGTCTTCCTTGTTAGGTGTGTCTGCCCAACGGAAGGTGTGGCGAATGCCTTCGCGCTCGAACCAGTCAATCAGTGGTGAGGTCTGTTTCTGATAAACCTCGAAGCGCTTCTTGATGGTCTCTTCATTGTCGTCCTCACGACCTTGTTCCTGGGCTCGACGAAGCAAGCGGAACAGGAGAATGTCCTCTTCTACGACGAGTTCAATCATAATGCCCAGTTCGTGTCCACGCTCTGCGAGCATCTTCTTGAGGGCTTCTGCTTGGGCAATGGTGCGGGGAAAACCGTCGAAGATAACGCCTTTGCCGGCAGGAAGGGCGTCGTAGGTCTTTGCCAGGATGTCTATCATAAGGTCGTCGGGAATGAGCTGGCCGTTTGAAATGTAGCCTTGAGCAATTTTGCCCAGCTCTGTTCCGTTCTTGATTTCAGCACGAAGGACATCGCCCGTGCTGATGTGTCCCATACCGTAACGTTTTACAATCTCATCGCTGTAGGTGCCTTTGCCAGAACCTGGGGCACCGAAAATAATAATGTTCTTCATCTTATTTTGAATTTTGAATTTATCAATTTTGAATTATTGTATATACATCCTTCGTGTTGCGTCCGAATCCGTCGTAGTCAAGGCCATAGCCAACGACAAAGTCATCGGGAATCTGCTTGCAGCAATAGCGTATGTCGAGCTTGACCTGCAGTTTGCTTGGCTTGAGCAGAAGCGTACAGATGTCGATGCTTTCGGGATTCTGCAGTTTGAGCGTCTCAAGCATGTGAGCCATCGTAAGGCCTGTATCGACGATGTCCTCGACGATGATGACGGGACGGCCTGTAATGTCGATGTTGAGGCCAATGACTTCGCGGATTCTTCCCGAAGTGTTCATGCCATCATAAGAAGCCAGTTTGACGAAAGATATTTCGCAAGGCAGGTCAATTTCCCGCAAGAGGTCGGCTGCAAAGATGAAAGAGCCGTTCAAGACTGCAAGGAATACAGGCTTCCTGCCAGCAAAGTCACGATTGATTTCTTCTGCAACACGCTTTATCTGTCGCTTTATTGCTCTTTCGGAAATGGTCACGGAGAATGTTTTGTCCTTGACCTTGATGATTCTTTTTCTTTGCATAATGATGTATTACTTCTGATTTGTTTGTGTCCACCAGGCTATGTTTTGGTCGCGGGGTGACGTGTTCTTTGCTGTTCCTGTGCTTGCTCCTCGAACACGGCTCAGCGTCTCTGGTGTCATTTGCAGGAAGCTGGCTATGTGCACCATAGGAGCGCGAAGGATGATTTCGGGTTTCTCCTTCAAGAGGCGGTCGTAGCGTTCGGCGGCATTCTCGAAGCGCTGGCTGTCGGCATGTTCCTGACTGCTGATGGCCACGTGTTCCAATATCTTGCGATAGAGCATTTCCATCTCCTGATTGCGCACCATGAGGGTGTGTAGGGCATCGTAGGGGATGGCGTAGAGTTCTGTGCTTTCCAGTGCCTCGACAATGAGGCGGCTGGGTTCCTGCTTGAGGAAACTCTCAATACAGAAGACGATGCGCCCTTCGAAGGAAAAGTGCTCGGTGACGTCCTTCTTGTTCTTATAGTAGTATTGACGGACCATTCCTTTCTCTACGAAATAGAGGTCGCGACATACTTTTCCTTCCTCCAGAATGGTGTCGCCTTTCTGGAACTTCATGGGGACGAGGATTCTGGCCAACACATCGATGGCGGGAGGTGTCAGCGGGCAGTAGATACGGGATATTTCCCGTGCAATGTCGCGGCGTTTGTCCATGTTTCTTTTACCTTTTAGCTGTTAACCATTTAATTATTTGCATCCGAATTGGGGCATTTTAGTCGAGCTTAAGCACAGCAAGGAAGGCTTTCTGTGGCACTTGTACGTTGCCAATTTGCTTCATGCGCTTCTTGCCTTTCTTCTGTTTCTCAAGGAGTTTTCGTTTGCGGCTCACGTCGCCGCCGTAGCACTTTGCCAGCACATCCTTGCGCACCTGCTTCACTGTCTCGCGTGCAATAATCTTGGCTCCGATGGCGGCTTGAATGGCGATGTCGAACTGCTGGCGCGGCAGGAGTTCTTTCAGCTTCTCGCACATGCGGCGTCCGAAGGACTCGGCATTGTCGAAGTGCGTCAGCGTGGAGAGGGCATCCACGGGTTCGCCGTTGAGCAGGATGTCCATCTTGACGAGCTTGCTGGGTCGGTAGCCGGCCTGATGATAGTCGAACGAAGCATAGCCCTTGCTTATGCTCTTCAACTTGTCGTAGAAGTCGATGACGATTTCTCCCAGAGGCATAGCATATTGCAGCTCCACACGGTTGCCGCTGATGTATTCCTGTTTGAGGAGTTCGCCTCGCTTGCCCAGACAAAGCGTCATGATGGGGCCGATGAAGTTGGCAGTCGTGATGATGGAAGCATGGATGTAAGGTTCCTCGATGTGGTCGATGAGCGTCTGGTCTGGCATGCCGCTGGGGTTGTGCACCTCCTGCACGTTGCCCTGCTTGTCATAGACGAGGTAGGAGACGTTGGGGACCGTCGTGATGACGTCCATGTCGAACTCGCGGTCGAGCCTCTCCTGGATGATTTCCATATGGAGCAGTCCGAGGAAGCCACAGCGGAAGCCGAAGCCGAGGGCCACGGAGCTCTCGGGCTGGAAGGTGAGGCTGGCATCGTTGAGCTGGAGCTTCTCGAGCGAGGCACGCAGGTTCTCGAAGTCCTCTGTCTCAATGGGATAGACGCCGGCAAAGACCATCGGCTTCACTTCTTCGAAGCCTGCAATGGCTTCGCTACAAGGATTCTCGACGGTCGTGATGGTGTCGCCCACCTTGACCTCTGTTGCCGTCTTGATGCCGGAAACGATGTAGCCCACGTCGCCGCAATGGAGCACCTGCCGAGGCACCATGTCCATCTTCAGCACGCCTATTTCGTCAGCCTTGTACTCTTTGCCCGTGTTGATGAACTGCACCATGTCGCCACTCCGCATCGTGCCGTTCACAATCTTGAAGTAGGCGATGATGCCGCGGAAGGAGTTGAAGACAGAGTCGAAGATGAGGGCTTGCAGCGGAGCATTCTCGTCGCCTTTGGGACACGGAATGCGTTCCACCACGGCTCTGAGGATCTCCTCCACGCCCATACCGGTCTTGCCGCTGGCGCGGATGATTTCCTCGCGTTTGCAGCCGATGAGATCGACGATTTCGTCCTCCACCTCTTCGGGCATTGCATTCGGCATGTCGCACTTGTTGATGACGGGAATGATTTCCAGGTCGTGGTCGATGGCCATATAGAGGTTGCTGATGGTTTGCGCCTGAACGCCCTGCGTGGCATCAACCACCAGCAGCGCCCCCTCACAGGCAGCAATGCTGCGGCTCACTTCGTAGCTGAAATCGACATGTCCCGGAGTGTCGATAAGGTTGAGGATGTAGGAAGACCCTCCCCAGCCCTCCCTTAAAGGGAGGGAGTCCTTCGCGGCTCCGTTCCCCCCTCCTTTGGAGGGGTCGGGGGAGGCTGGTTTATATTCATACACCATCTGTATGGCGTGGCTCTTGATGGTGATGCCACGCTCCTGTTCCAGGTCCATATCGTCGAGCATCTGCCCTTTGGTCACGGTGATGGTCTTCGTGTATTCCAGCAGACGGTCGGCTAAAGTGCTCTTTCCATGGTCGATATGGGCAATAATGCAGAAATTTCGTATGTTATGCATGAAAATAGTGATAATTTGCTTTGCAAAGATACGAAATAATAATCATAATAAAAAATCAAGAAATAAAAAAAGTAAGAAAACTTCAAAGAAACAGCAGACAAGCCATAGCGATTTCACTAAAACAAGCCATATTCTCAAATCACGGCAGGAAAGATGAATCAAATCCTCTGGTAATTCTGCGTTTCCTTTGGGATAAAAAGTCAAGAGCGCAGTGCTTATGCAAAGATAGTGTTAGGGAAATCATGCCATGCGGCACGCCTGGTTCTTTGCTTGTACATGTACGTGCAATTGCTTTTACATGTACAAGCAATTGCTTTTACATGTACAAGCAAAGGAGATGCTCTGTGATGATAGGAAAATAGACACTCATCCCCAGGACACATAACAATAATAGGGAATAAAAGGCAAAAGCCCTGCAGTCAAAATTCTTGCTGCAAGGCTTTTGCCTTTTATTCACTATTCTATATTCTGAAAGGGAATTTATTATATCTCGTCGAGATTAGAGCTTGTCGTTGCTGTGCAAGACAGAATCTTGACTTCGTCGAGATTAGAGCTTGTCGTTGCTGCCCAGCACCTCCACAATCTTGTGGATGTACATCTTCTTCATGTTCTCGCGAGCGGGCTTCAGGTACTGACGGGGATCGAAGTCGCCGGGCTTCTCGTCGAAGTGCTTGCGGATGGCAG
>CAMKTM010000121.1 GCA_946415695.1 uncultured Prevotellaceae bacterium
TATACATGTACGTGCAATTGCTTTTACATGTACAAGCAATCAACATGTCACGCTGCGACAAAGAAGCCGACGCTCGATGTCGCCCGGCGCCTCATGCTCCGGCGGAGCATGAGGCAGAAGTCGTCGGGCATTTTTCTTCGGTTTCGTGCATGAGTTTCTGCAATAATTCGTATATTTGCAAAAAATTTCATAGTACATGAAAAAGATTCTCTTTATAATGCTTTCTCTCCTGAGCATCTTTGCGCTGCAGGCGAAGGAGAACAGATGGTACATCAACGGCAATCACTCCGTGCAGTGGGACACCTCCAAGGGCAGTCTGCCATACGCCGACCACATCGAGATGTCGGGACTCCGCGCCTCCGTGGTCTATTACTGGACAGTGGATGCCGAGAAGCACTTCGCAATGGACCGCCACCTGGTCTTCCCCATGCTCCGAACCATTCCCAACAACACGCACGCCAGCTGGATGCCGCGCTGCGACACAGATTTCTTGAAAGGCATGACGGCCAATGGCCGACGGATGACTGAGCAAGAGACGAAGGTCGTCACCATCGACGGCATCCTGACGACATCGGGCACGTTCAGAGGCGACGGCATCGACTTCGAACTCAGGAGGAAGTTCTTCCCAAGCACATCGAAGGCTGCGGTCTGCGAGAAGTACATCGTCAAGAACATCGGAGAGAAGAAGGCAACCGTCCGCGTGCCTGCCCTGCACATGGTTCGCACGACAAACAAGGAGGACGGCACCCGCGGCTCCTACAGGCTGGTGGCGCGGACGGAGTTCCAGGAGGACTTCAAGGCAACCTTGGAGCCTGGCGAGAGTGCCACGTTCTATTGCTCAGTGCAGGCCTACGCTGCCCGCGACGAGCAGGAGACAGCCCTCGACATCGAGAAGGAACTCTCCGACCGCAAGGCCTTCGTGGAAGAGGTTGCCATGCAGAACCTCCACTTCTACTGCCCCGACAACACAATCACGACGCTATTCGAGATGAGCAAGATACGTGCCAGCGAAAGCATCTTCCAGACACAGAACGGACTGATGCACGCTCCTGGAGGCGAGTCGTACTACGCTGCCATGTGGTGCAATGACCAGGCAGAGTACGTCAACCCCTTCTTCCCCTTCCTTGGGTACGACAAGGGCAACGAGAGCGCGATGACAACGTGGCGTTGCTACCTCAAGCTCATCAACCCAGAGTTTAAGTTTGTGCCCTGGAGCATCATCTGCGGAGGCGACGATGTCTATGGTCCCTTCGACCGTGGCGATGCCGCCATGCTGGCCTACGGAGCCAGTCGCTACTGTCTGGAGCGAGGCGACAAAGCCATTGCTCAAGAGGTGTGGCCCTTGATTGAATGGTGCTTGGAGTATTGTCACCGCCGCCTCAACGAACATGGCGTGGTGGCCAGCGAAGGCGACGAACTGGAGCATCGGCTGCCCTGCGGCGATGCTAACCTCTGCACCAGCAGCCTTTACTACGACGCCCTCATCAGCAGTGCCTTCCTGGCCGATGAGATGGGGGCAAGGAGCAAGGAGCAGGGAGCAAGAGGAAAGCAAGCGGCCACCTATCGGAAGCAGGCTGCAACCCTTCGCCAAAACATCGACAAGTTCTTCCACGCCACCGTCGAAGGCTACGACACCTATCGCTACTACAACGGCAACGACGTGCTCCGCTCCTGGATATGCATCCCCTTGACGATGGGCATCTACGACCGTGCGAAGGGAACTCTCGAAGCCATGTTCTCGCCTCAACTTTGGACAGAGAACGGGATGCTCTCGCAGAGCGGCGACAAGATCTTCTGGGACCGCTCCACGCTCTACGGCTTCCGCGGCGCCTTTGCCGCAGGCTATGC
Source organism: uncultured Prevotellaceae bacterium (assembly GCA_946415695.1). Lineage (GTDB taxonomy): Bacteria > Bacteroidota > Bacteroidia > Bacteroidales > Bacteroidaceae > Physcousia. The sequence goes on from CAMKTM010000121.1 coordinate 1,849, forward strand.
CGACAAAGCTCTGGAGTACCTCAAGAAGTTCGCCGCCTTCCGTCTGCTTGGCGAGCACGTTCCCTACGTCGTGGAGGCTTGGCCAGAAGGCGGTCAGCGTCACCTCTCAGCCGAGAGCGGACTCTTTTGCCGCATCATCACGGAGGGCTTGCTGGGCTTCCGTCCCACAGGCTTCAACAGCTTCACCCTCACCCCGCAGATGCCGACGGAATGGAACGAATACAGCCTCGTCCGCATCCATGCCTGCTCCGACAAGCCCTTCGACATCTATGTCCAGCGTGCCAGCGGCGGCAAGCTCTTCGTCAGAATAGAAAAGAACGGCAAGACCATCAAAACAACAAAGGTAAAGCCAGGCGAGACGATAAGAGTTGCGATGAAATAAAAAAAATGCCTGACTCAAGAATCAGGCATGGTTAATTGGGCAGCTAAGCACGGCTAATTGGGCAGCCAAGCGTGCCTCTGCTACAAACTATATGCTTGAAGTATCTGTTCCACCACTTGTGGGAAGTGCTGCATCTCGAGTTGATGCTCCTTCTCGGCAATGTCGTCGGCGGTATCGTCGGGAGAAAGGGCGACACGGAACTGGGCGATGATTTCACCGCCATCGCAAACAGGCGTGACATAGTGGACGGTCATGCCTGTCTCGGTCTCACCGGCTGCCTTCACGGCTTCGTGAACATGGTGTCCCCACATGCCTTTGCCACCGAACTTGGGCAGAAGGGCTGGATGCAGGTTGATGATGCGGCGAGGGAAGGCATCGATGAGGTAATCCGGCACAAGCGGCAGGAAGCCTGCCAGCACGATGAAGTCGATGCCGTACTCCTGCAACAGAGGCAGCGTCTCATCGGGACTGTTCAGTTGGGCCTTCGTGACGACTGCAGTCGGCACGCCCAGCCGTTCAGCCCGCACCAAAGCGTAAGCATCGGCCTTATTGCTGACGACCAATGCACACTTCACCTTATCAGAGTGTTCGAAGTGACGAATCAGGTTCTCGCAGTTCGTTCCACCGCCGGAGACAAAGATAGCTACATTCATTGAATTCAAAATGTTATAATTTCAAAATTCAAAATTACTTCTTCAACAATTTATTTCCTAATGCTTCGACGTGCGGCAAAGCTTAATTTTGAATTTATATATTTTGAATTTTGAATTGAGATTAACTAATCCAGGTTATATCCGTAGGCTTTCATGGCGCGGTCGCTCTGGCGCCAGTCCTTATCGACCTTGACAAAGACCTCGAGGAAGATGCTCTTGCCGAAGAACTTCTCGAGGCTCTTGCGGGCTTCGGTGCTGACACGCTTCAAGGCCACTCCCTGATGCCCGATGATGATGCCCTTCTGACTGTCGCGCTCCACATAGATGACTGCGCTGATGCGGATGTTCTTATCGGTCTCCTTGAATTGCTCGACGACGACCTCTACGCTGTAGGGTATCTCCTTGTCATAGTAGAGAAGTATCTTCTCGCGGATGATTTCGGTGACGAAGAAGCGGGCAGGCTTGTCGGTCCACTGGTCCTTGTCGAAGTAAGCAGGCGACTCGGGCAGGAGCTCTTGGATGCGCTTCAGCAGATTATCCACGTTGAACTTGTGCAAAGCGCTGATGGGCACTATCTCCGCCTCGGGCAATGCCTCGTGCCACAGCTCCACCTTCTCGGTCAGAGCCTTCTGGTCGCTGAGGTCTATCTTGTTGATGAGCACGAGAACGGGAACCGTCATGCGCTTCACCTTGTCGAGGAAGTCGCTGTTCTTGTCGGGCGTCTCCACCATGTCGGTGACATAGAGCAAGACGTCGGCGTCCTGCAAGGCGCTTTCGCTGAACTGGAGCATCTGCTCCTGCAGCTTGTAGTTGGGCTTCAGCACACCCGGTGTGTCGCTGAAACAGATTTGCATCTCGGGCGTATTGACAATGCCCATGATGCGGTGGCGCGTGGTCTGCGCCTTGAAGGTGGCAATAGAGATGCGCTCCCCGACGAGGAGGTTCATCAACGTTGACTTCCCGACATTCGGGTTGCCAACGATGTTAACAAAGCCGGACTTGAACATAATTATAATGAAGGATGAAGAGTGAAGAATGAAGAATTTGCTACCGCACTTACTTTTCGCCAATTATTTATTTTCTGGGCGGTAGCAAATTCTTCATTCTTCATTCTTCATTCTTAATTTTCTCCATTCTTCCCTCGTCATCAAGCCTTCCTTGAAGAATTGTGCAGGCTCTTTGGCAGCTTCCTTGGCTCCGTCGTAGCCCCATATCATGTAGCTTGCGCCCCATGTGAAGCCGGCGCCAAAGGCGGTGAATATCAGTTTGTCGCCCTTCTTGAGCTGCGGTTCGTACTCCCACAGGCAGAGAGGCAGGGTGCCGCCGCTGGTGTTCGCCATGTGGTCGATGTTTATCATGATATGTTCCTTGTCGATGCCTATGCGGTTTGCCACAGAGACCTCAATGTTGATGTTTGCCTGGTGAGGCACAACCCAATCAATGTTGTCCTTTGTCAGAGCATTTCGCTTGACAATGGTTTTAACTGCGGAAGTCATATCGAGGACGGCATGTTTATAGACTGCGCGACCTTCTTGATAAACGAAGTGTTCGCGGGCATCGACCGTCTCGTGGCTTGGCATCTTGGCAGAACCGCCTGCTGCCATGTGAAGATTCTGGAAGCCTTTGCCATCAACGCGATAATAGCCGTCGATGAGTCCCACTTCTTCCGTGGTTGCCTCCATCAAGACGCAGGCTGCACCGTCGCCAAAGATGGGGCAGGTGTTGCGGTCTTCGTAGTTGGTCATGGAACTCATGTGGTCGCCTCCACAAATGATGATGCGCTTGTAGCGACCTGAGCGGACGAATCCGGCGCCTGTCTCCATGGCATATAGGAAGCCAGCACAGGCTGCTTCCATGTCGAAGCCAAAGGCTTTGGTCAGTCCGCAATTGCCAATGACGAGTGATGCCGTCGATGGGAAGTGGTAGTCGGGCGTGGTCGTAGCACAGATGACGAGTTCTATGGAGTCGGGGGGTGCGCCTGTCTTGCGCAGGAGCTGACTGACGGCTCTCGTCATCATATAGGAAGTGCCGCTGCCCTGCTCAGGCTTTAAGATATGGCGTGTCTTGACGCCAATACGTTCCATTATCCATTCATCGCTGGTATCTACGATTCCCGACATCTCTTCGTTGTCGAGAATATAGTCGGGCACATATCCGCCCACACCTGTTATGACGGCATTTAGTTTTTCCATTGGCATGTCTTGGAGTGAAAAGTGAAAAGTGAAAAGTGAAAAATAAGAGTAACATCAGGGATTCTGAGAGACCTTGATTTTTCACTTTTCACTTTTCTCTTTTCACTTAAATGTTTTTACGCTTCCTTTTCGATAGCTACCTTGCCGCGATAGTAACCGCAGGCAGGGCAAACGGTGTGGTAGATGTGGAACTCGCCGCAGTTGGGGCATACTGCCAGTGCGGGAGCTACTGCCTTGTCGTGAGTTCTTCTTTTGAGAGTCCTGGTCTTGGACTGTCTTCTTTTAGGATGTGCCATAGTTATTTACTATTTAATGATTTACGATTTACGATTTCTCTAACTTACTTATTTATCATTTTCTTGAGTTCTGCCCATCGCGGATCTGTTCTCCCCATAGAGGGGGAGTTAGAGAGGGTCTCCTGTTCACACGTTTCATGCACATGCCTGAGGGGTATCTGCAGGGCGGCGAACTCGTAGATGTTCCATGCCACGTTGATTGTGCCTTCCCGCTCTGGGACGGTCACCTGGTCGCCGTCGTCGGCATAGTCATCGCCCATCACCACGTCTAAGGTGGTCTGGGTTTCGATGGGCAGGTCCATCGGTTCAAGGCAACGGTCGCACGTCACTTCCACCTCGCCTTTCAGCTGGAACTCCAGTTTGAAAGCACCAGATGTCCGTTTCACCCGTAATGCCACATCGAGCAAACCGTGCTTGATTTCTGGTCCCTGAACGGCGGAGAAGAAGTCATTGTCGGCCTGCCAGTGGTACGACACAGTATCGTCTGTCATGCCTTTCAAATCAACTTTATAACCATCCAGTTTTCCCATCGGGCTGCAAAATTACGAAAAAAAGTTGAAAAGGTGAAACATTGAAAAGAAAAAAATCTTTTATCAGTGTTTTTTGAGTTCTACGCGGAACGTTGTGCCCTTTCCTATCTCGGAATTTTTGACGAAAATGCGTCCGTTGTGATATTCTTCGACGATGCGTTTGGCGAGCGAGAGTCCCAGGCCCCAGCCGCGCTCTTTGGTGGTGTAGCCAGGGGTGAAGACCGAGCTGAAGCGGTTTTTGGGGATGCCCTTGCCTGTGTCGCTGACCTCGACGCTGATGCAGTCGGGCTCTTCCTTGGCCGTCAGCGTAATGCTTCCTTTGCCTTCCATGGCGTCGATGGCGTTCTTGCAGAGGTTTTCGATGACCCATTCGAAGAGGGGCGCACTGATTGGGGCGATGAGAGGTTCGGCCGGGAGGTTGCAGCTCATGGTGATGCGGTTGCTGGTGCGGCGGCTGATGTACTGCACTACGCCCTTCAGCACTTCGTTGAGGTCTTCGGGCTTCGGCTCGGGCTGCGAGCCTATCTTGCTGAAGCGTTCGGCGATGCGTTGCAGACGCTGAACGTCCTTGCCCATTTCGGGCAGCAGTTCGTCGTCGGGATATGTCTCGCGCAGGACTTCGTGCCAGGCCATAAGGCTGCTGATGGGCGTGCCGAGCTGGTGGGCTGTCTCCTTGCTCAGGCCTACCCACACTTTGTTCTGCTCCGCCTTCTTGCTGCTGAGCAGGGCGAAGATGGCTACGACGACGAAGATGAGCACCACGCCGAGCTGTACGTAAGGCCACCATGCGAGACGAAGGAGGATAAGGCTGTCGGCATAGCAAATCTCCATATAGTCGGAGTCGCCGAGGTTGATGCGGATGACGCGGCCGGCTTGCTTCATCGACTGCGCCTGGTGCAGCACCAACGTGTCGAGCGAGGCGCCCGAAGCGGTTCCGACCTCTATGTTGCGATAGTCTTGTGCCCGTCCGTCGCTGTTGAGCACTACGACGGGGATGGTGTTGTTCGAGTTGAGCACCGTCCAGACGAGGGTGAGGTCGGTGGTCTCGTCGGCTTTGTTCAGGGAGCGCATCGCCTCGGCCCATATCTCCATCTTGCGATGCTCTTCAGCCTTGAGGTCGCGCACAAGGAAGTTCGACACAACGAGCGAAGCCACGCTGAGCACAACAGCCAGAACCACGAGGACTATCTTCACCTGGCGTATCCTGTTTATCCATTGCATGCTATTATAACGAAAAGGAGCGACCGCTTATTGTATGAAAGGAAAAAGTTGGGAGTTTTTCTGTGGTTTTTCTCGAGAGTCAGCCTGCAGGTTTGTTTCCATAAGAGCGTGGCCTTATTTCCATAAGAGCGTGCCTCGTTGGCAATAAAGGCGTGCCTCGTTGACAATAAGAGCGTGCCTCG
>CAMKTM010000122.1 GCA_946415695.1 uncultured Prevotellaceae bacterium
AAACCACGAATTGATGACATAGGCAAAAGCATAACATAACGACTCAATCAGACTTCATCGAATCCACATTAAAACATATTATGACAAAACTTCATTCCCTCATAGCAGTTCTTTTGTGTCTCTCCTGCCTCTCTGCCACCGCACAGGAGATCGTCGTTGAAAATATTGAAGGTCAATCCGTTGTCGACCAATTTGACCTGCGTGACCTCATATATGCTGAACCGACCGCTTCCGGTCCGTCCAAAGCGAGACAAAGCCCCGGCCTCGTCAGCGGCGAAATCGTCAACTATGAAGACCGCATCACGAATATGCCCCAATACCTCCACGACTTCATCGGCAAATTCGTAGAAGCAGGCCGCACTGTTCTCGACGGCGGCAGCAGCTGGCTTAGCGACCCGACTTTAGGCGTGTACGAATCAAATAATTTTTACTATCTTTTGAACACCGTGGAAGGCGAAGGCATCCCTTTCACATTCCCTGCCGGCTCGAGCGCCCAAGCCATCCAAGATGCCGCCAACAATGCTATTATAGGCCGCATCAATAAAGAATACGACATTTTGAAATCCTTCCTGCCCTATGCATTCCTTTCATTAAACTTCGGACATCCCGAGATTTTCTGGATAGGCAATTCATTGAGGTATGGTTACAACTACAGTTACGGCTACAGTTACTCCACCAATGGAACTGGCACCGTCAAGTTCACCATGAAGCTTCAATTCATTCTTCACGCGAACGGATCCGGCTACGACATTCGCAACAACGGCGTGTCGGGCTACAATTTCCGCCAAACAGACCAGCTTGCCAAAGGCATACAACTCTTCAATTCTTGTGTACAAAACATTCTGAAGCAATGCCAGACTGGCTCACGATACGATAAGTTGCTTGCTGCCCACGACTGGCTAACCATGAACAACTGCTACAATCTCTATTTCGCCTCCGGCCAGTACGGCCAGTCCCAAATAGGCGACACGCCTTGGAGCGCACTCAGCGCCTTGGAAGGCAACAACGGACAGATGGCTCCCGTCTGCGAAGGCTATGCACGTGCCTTCAAAGTGCTCTGCGATGCCTTGGAGATACCTTGCATCCTCATGGCTGGAAACGCTCGCCCATCGTCATCCTCTGCAAGCGATGCGCACATGTGGAACTACGTGAAGATGGAGAACGGCAAATGGTACGCCATCGATGTTACATGGGACGACCCCATCGTCAGTTACTCCAATTCTGCCAAGGTATCAGGATATGAGTCCCACAAGTGGTTCCTGCTTGGCAGCACTACGGATGTCGGCGGCCTCGACTTCATTGAATCACATCCAGAACAATGGCAAGACAGCTTCAGCAACAATGGCAGCATCGCATGGGACTTGCTTCCCGGCCCTGAACTCGCTCCGCTTGCCTGGACGCCAGAAGAAGAGGAAGATAACACTGGAGACCTCAACGGCGACGGAAAGACAGACATCGCCGATGCCGTTACCATATTGAACTTGATGGCTGAAGGCATTTACAGCAAAGAAGCCGACCTCAACGAAGACAACAAGATAGACATTGCCGACTTCGTGACTGTCCTGAACATTATGGCTGAGAACTAAGGATGCGGCCGTCCTGCATACTTATCTTCCGGTCGGCAAGGTCGGCAAGCTGTTCATCGTGAGTCACGATAACAAAAGTCTGCCCCATCCTGTCGCGAAGATCGAAGAAGAGGCGATGAAGCTCTTGCTTGTTTTGGGTGTCGAGTGAGCCGCTGGGTTCATCAGCAAAGACCACGTCGGGCTTATTGACAAGGGCACGGGCAACAGCCACTCGCTGTTTCTCGCCTCCGGAGAGTTCGTTGGGCTTGTGCGAGGCACGGTCGGTGAGTCCCATGAATTCGAGGAGTTCTTCGGCACGCTTCTTCGCTTCACGCCTCGAAGTGCCACCGATGAGGGCGGGCATCATCACGTTCTCCAATGCCGTGAACTCGGGCAGAAGCTGATGGAACTGGAAAACGAACCCCATGTGCTTATTGCGGAACGCCGAACGCTTTGTATCGCTGAGCTTCATAACATCGACGCCATCAATGATGACGCTGCCGCTGTCGGCCTTGTCGAGCGTTCCCATTATTTGCAAAAGCGTTGTCTTGCCTGCACCGCTTGCTCCCACGATGCTGACCACTTTCCCTCTTTCTATGCTGAGGTCGATGCCTTTAAGCACTTCGAGACTGCCGAAGCTTTTCCTGATGTTTCGTACTTCTATCATTTCAAAACCTTTTTCCCATTGATTATATTAATGCCTCTCTGCAGCGAACGCAAGCGTTGACCCAAGAGATTATAGGCAGGATGTTCTGCATTTGCCGGATCGTGCTCCTGTGTTGAATGCTGTATGTCTTTAATGCCGTCATAATGCCCCATCAAGTAATTGAGACCTGCTTCGGCATCTATCTCGCCATATCCGTAGTCGTTATTGGGATAAGAAATGTTGGGGTTAAGCCGGTTGCAAGTAGCCTGGAACGCTTCGATGACTTGTTCTCGTGTCAGTGTCGGAATAGCCTCCATCCATTGAGCGATGATGCCTGCCACGATAGGGCATGCCATGCTTGTTCCCTTCTGCGACGACCACGCATAGTTGCGGCCTCGGAAAGTGTAACGTCCGACATCATAATCGGCCATATAGTCGCCAGGATTCATTTCGGCATAGAAGCTGTTGAAGCCTGCCACAATGTTAGTGCCAGGCGCGAGGACATCGGGTTTGATGTTGCCTGCAAGCGTAGGGCCCCGACTGCTGTATGTCGATACATCGCCTATGCTGCCCCACTCGTCCTCTTGCCAAAAGCCGTCGCAGTGAAAGAAGCCAGTCCTATAGGATGTCGCGCCGACGCAGATGACGCTTGGGTCTGAACCAGGGAAATGGATGTTGTGTGTCGATTCTGCATCCTGATAGTCCGGGTATTCTATCTTGTTCTGAAGGAAGCCAACTTCCTGATACACCTCAACCTCCGACGCCTCGCCACTGACGCCTATTCCCATGTTTACAGAAATGAGCGAACCTTTACCTATCTTGGTTATCACGACATCGGTCACAAGTTCGTTGTCATCATAACAACAGAGGTAGCTGCCGAACATAAGTTGGAACGTGAGGTCGCCTGCCTGGACGGTATCGACGAGAAGGCTGTCCTCTGTGGCAAGGACATCTTCGATAGGCACTTCGTAGTTAAGGAGAGTTTCTTTCGGCGAACGCATGAAGTCGAGATGGATGTTGAAGTCGCCTTTGCTGCGAAGCATCATATAGGTGGTATTGCCAGAAGGCTGAATGAGGGCTGCGATGCGTTCTTTTCCACGAGGCTTTTTCATATAGGTGCCATAGAGGCTTTGATTGCCTGCCGCGGCACAGATGAGACGTCCCGGGCGGACAAGGCTGTCGAGGACAATGCTGAAGAGTTGAGCTTCCCCCCAAAGGTCTTCGTGGGAACCTTCGCTGAAGCTGATGACACATGGCTTGTCCACCTTATCGGCGTAGCGGAAGATGTATTCGAATCCGAGCAGGTCGATGGCAGAACCGTAGATGTCCCAAAGAGAATCTGGCACGAGTTCCTTGTCGCTATTTACAGCATTCGACACGAGACAAATGTCTGCATCAGGGGCCATCCCGATATAGGGCGAATCGTAGCCGCTGCCTGCTGCTGTGCTGGCTGTGTGTGCACCATGATACTGCAAGCGGCTGTCGGAGGAACAACCCTTGCGAAGCAAATCCTTACTTGATGTATAGGCAGCCCCCACGGGAAGCTCCAAGCCATTGACCATGGCACATTTGCCGCCGTACAATGAGTCTTGTCCTTCGAAATCCAGCATGTCCCAGAAGGAGCGGATGCGATAAGTGCCAAGGTCGCGACTGAAGAACGTAGGGTTGGTCAGGTCGAAGCCTATGTCCATTACTCCCACGACAACGCCTCTTCCGGTATATGCTGAACGGGACGACGTTGGCGAGCGAAGGAGGTCGGAACGCGTGATGATGGCAGAGGTGTCGGTAAAGGCATCGCAGACCCTGCCGCACTCGATGCGCATCACTTCCGGACGGAGCGAAAGCGATGCCAGTTCTTGTTTGGGGACGGCTGCGGCATAGATATTTCCCCACTGGGCATAGATGCGGCAACCGTGCTGGCGAAGCACTTCCTCGCTGTCGCTCTGTACGAGGGTAAGCATAGAAGGGGTATGGGGCAAGGGGCAAGGGGCAAGAGAAGATTTTCTGCCCTGACGTTTCTCCTGCTCCTTGTCCCTTGCACCTTGCCCCTTTTTCTCACCCTTTAAGGACGAGTTAGAGATGGTCTGAAGCCTCACTATTGGCGACATCTTGTCGAATCTCGGCCGCTGCGCCATTAGAGGAGAAAAAGGCGAAAGGGTGAAAAGCAGAAAAAGTAAGAGCAAGACCACTGCCGAGCGTCTTGCCGTGAAAAGCCAGCGGCGAAGCAAGCCGCCAAGGGAACGCGGTTGTCGCTGGACGGCGGTGCCGTTGGGCGTAAAGACCGAAATGCTTTCCTGAGGTTCGCCCCACTGGTCGGGGAAGAGCAATATCACGCTGACATGATTGTAGTAGCGATGTATGAGCAACGGCAAATCCTCGAACTGGCTTTGGTAAGATATAAAGCCCGGTCTGGCTGTCACGGCCACAAGCATACAGCCAAGATTCATGTCGCGCCTAAGCTCAAGGAACTGCGCCCAGTTGTTCATCTCGGCATAATGCGAACGGACATGACTGTGTTTCTGCTCCATGTAGCCTTTGATATAGGGTAACGTGTCGGCATGAGCATGGTACTCCAAATGGCAGTCGAGTTCCTCGCCTATTCGGCAGATGTGCTCCAGCCATTTGTAGAAGCCCACTTCGTATTCTGCTTTCTGAGGTACGGCGACTATCACTCGGCGGATGGTTCCTGGAGGCACAATGCTTCGCACGGCCATCACTTCGCGGTGACTGCCATTCACCACATTATCTATTATTGCGCCGAGCGAGGACTTCGATTCTCCTGTCTCGCGGTCGTTGAGGCAGACAATTACCTCACCGCAATCGTACTCGTTCATCGTATGCAGGATGCCGCCGGCAATGTTGGTGCTCATGCGGTTGAGTGTTGCCATCGGCACGTCGGCAGCGGCAGCAATCATCTGGGCTTGTTCGAGCAGTCTGTGCCCTAATGCCTGGCCTTTAAGGGAAGGCTTTGAAGGGTCTTCGTATGAGACGTGTAGCCCCATCAGGCTGTCCGGGATGAAGGGATTGCGGATGAGGATGGCGAGCTGTGTCATCACATCGACGTTGTCCTCTTGGCTGTATGTGATGAGGCACTTGCCGTGGTAGGAGCCACGGTTGTCCTCGAGCGCCGTATCGCTCAGCGCAAGCTGTTTGGCTCCGCGGCTTGTGGCGAAACCGCTGATAAGGCAACTGAAGAGGATGAGCATCACCGTTCCGCCAAGTATTTCGTCGTTCATCAGCATGACGCCGGGAGCCGTGCCGATGGTCACGATGGCAAGTGCTCCGGCGGCATGGGCATTGGTCAGGCCGAACATAAGCCACATACCGGGCTTGCCTTCGCCCATCGTCCAAGCCATCAAGCCCGAGGCAATCAGTTTGGAAACGGTGCCGACCACTATCATCACCGTCATCAGCAAATGCGTCTCGGGATGCCGGACGAGGATGCCGAGGTCGATAATCATGCCTACGCCAATAAGGAAATAGGGGATGAACAGGGCATTACCCACGAACTCAAGGCGCGACATCAGGGGGCTCGTCTTGGGGATGAGACGATTGACTATCAAACCTGCGAGGAACGCTCCCAAGAGGCCTTCCAAACCCACCATCTTTGCCAACGAAGCGCTGAAGAAGACGAGGGCCAGAATGAAGATGAACTGCATGACGCCATCCTCGAAATGACGCAGAAACCAGCGACCGACACGAGGAAAGACAAAGACTGCGAAGACGACATAAAGGGCACATTTCAGGCCGAAGAGCAGCCACGTGAGCCACGTCGTATCGGGGTTCTGTCCGCCTACAACCATGGCAAGTACAAGCAAAGCTGCAAAGAGGGCAATGGCAGTGGCGACAACACTGACGACAACCACTCGGTGGCGAGCCAGACCGTAACGGCCCACTATCGGATAGGAGACGAGCGTATGGCTGGCATAGATGCAGGCCATCAGGAGGCTCGTCCGCAGACTCAGGTCAAGAAGCCAGATGCTCGAGGCCAAACCCAGAAAGAAAGGTATGGCAAAGGTCAGAATGCCGAAACGAAGCCCATGACGCCCGTAATGCTCCACGCTGCCCATCTCCAGCTCCAGGCCGGCAAGAAACATGATGTAGTAAATGCCCACCTGACCGAAAAGCTCAAAACTCTTGTCGTGTGCCAAAAGATTAAAACCGTAGGGCCCGACGAGCATGCCAGCCACGATAAGGCCTATGACAGGCGGAATCCTGAGCCGCCTGAGCAGCAACGGCGCAAACAGAATGATGCAGAGCACCACAAAGAAAATCCATGTGGGGTCTGTTATGAGAGCCGCCGGAGCTGCCTGAAGAAGACTGAACTGCATCATTTGTCGATTTTTTCGCCTAAATCTGTGCAAATATACAATTATTTTTTGAAAATTCGCCCTTCATCCCGCACACATTATTTTATTTATAAACATATTTAACGTAAGTTCGACGAAATCATTATTGGGATGATTCTGACGAGGCACGCCCTTATTTCAATAAAGGCACGCTCTTATTTCAATAAAGGCACGCTCTTATTTCAATAAAGGCGTGCCTCGTTCTCGGCGCTCTAGCGCCAAGGCGCGCTTTTAATGCGCGGTCGTTGGGGACGACGTGCGACGACTCCTTTTCCGTCGCTCCGCCTGCGCCTGACCGAAGGGAAGAACTCACGTCATTTAAGATTCGAAGGGGGTCTGTCATGTCGTTGCAGAGTGCAGACAATAATGCTTAACCATTATGACAATAATGCTTAACCATTATGGCAAGGACTCTGTTCAAACCGAATATGCACAGACTTTCGGGTACAACCTAAACCTCGACTACTTATTTGAGCGTTTATCACGAGGGAAACAACCCCGCAAAGATACCAGACAACCAACAGAGCCTTTATTGCATGGTGATGGCCAAGCAATCATCGCTAAGCGTTGTCTCTGTCATCAGCACTGTCCGGAGTTTTTATGTTTGACAAATGATGCCTGTCTGCAGAACTTTTCTGATAATTTTGCTCTTTTCTTTGATGCTTTTGGCACAAAGAC
>CAMKTM010000123.1 GCA_946415695.1 uncultured Prevotellaceae bacterium
TCTTTGTGTTTGATTGTCCTTTGGCTTTTCATCGCTCCGCCTGCGCCTGAGGCTTTAGCCGAAGAACCAAAGGTCGACGGCCGAAGGGAAAGTCAAAGGCCAGAAAGCAGTCAGCCCAGGGCGCTGCCCTGGGCTGACTGCTTTCTGCCCCTCCGGGGCGTTAACTTCGTTGACCTTCGGTTGACTTCGTCGACCTTCGGTTCCAAGCCCCTGCCAATCACATTTTGTTCTAAATGCCGATGATTAGGAGGGTGCAGGAGATGATGAAACATTTTCCCCGGACACCAATAAAATTCCCCGGACACCAATATATTTTGGCAACTTAATTTCGCCTGGCTTTCAGAGAATCGACTGGTCGATGTAATCCACGAGCGGGCGTTCCGTGAGAGCTTCCTCGAGCTTTTGGAGCGCTTGGAGGTGGATGGCAGAGGCTCTGGACCTGCTGACGCCGAGCGATGCAGCGATTTCCGTGAGGTTCTGGCGCTCGGTGTCGAGGCCGTAGAACAGCGTTATGACTTGCTGTTCCTCCTGTCTGAGGCATTGCAGGGAGTCGTCGATGCGTTGCCGCTGCCCCATGCGAAGCAAATCCTCGTCGTCCGCCTCCTCGTGGAATGTATCGTCCTGCACGTCGCCTGCCGTCTGCCTGCGACGGATTGCCATGTACATCATCTTACGGCACCAGTGCCGGGCGTAAGTGGCGAAGTTGCAATCGGCCGTTTCGTCGTATCGCAACGCGGCTTCGCACAGGCCGAGGAATCCTTCCTGCCGAAGGTCTTCCAAGCTTACCCCACAGTCTTTCAGTCGCCAGGCCATCGCGTAGGCCAACGGCATGTGGCTGATGACGAGCAGTCGGCCGTCGTCCGTGAGCTCTGTCATCGTCTCTTTGCTAATAATGTCTTGTCTCATTTTCTTTCTTGATTAAAGTGTTAGGAAATGAGACAGCCGGCTGTCCTTTGTCAGTGAATTCGCTGGCAAAGGTAAGACAATGTGCCGGACACAGGAAAGGAATACAAGTTTTGCTTGAGCTTGTACAAATTGCACAAGCCCGGGACAAGAAAAGGGCCACGAAGCGTGCTTTTCCTTGCGGCGATACGTGGGGTATAAAAAATAAGAGCGTGCCTTTATTGCCAACGAGGCACGCTCTTATTGCCAACGAGGCACGCCTTTATTGCCAACGAGGCACGCTCTTATTTGAGAAGGGGTTAAACCGCCTTGATAATGAACAGTTTGTCGTTTCGGCGAATTTTGGTGCCGAGCGGGATGCTGATGTGCCAGCCCTGGCGGGCCACTTGCACAGGGAGCAAGTCGTAGCGTATCTCGCTGACTGTGGCGCGTAGGGCGCCGGTGGTCGGGCCGGTCACGAGGATCTCGTCGCCCACGTTCAGCTCGCATGCTTCTATCTTGAACTCAGCTACTTGCAGCTTCGAGTAGTAGCGCACGGCAAGTCCGCAATACACCTTGCGCTCCGTCGCTTTCGAGCCGTGGCAGTCGTTCCATTCCATCATGGTCTTGCCCAGATAGTAGCCGTCCCAGAAGCCTCGGTTGAACACCTTCGCCAGCCGTTCGTCCCATTCGTCGAGTCTTTTCAGGAATGCTTCCTTGCCTTGGTCGGGATCGGTCAGCGTATCAACCGCCTCGCGGTAGCAGCGCACCACCGTATCGACGTATTCCGGCCCGCGCGCACGTCCTTCAATCTTGAACACGCGTACGCCGGCATCCATCATTTTGTCGATGAAACGGATGGTTTTTAAGTCGCGCGGCGACATGATGTACTTGTTCTCGATGTCGAGTTCCGTGCCCGTCTCCACGTCCTGCACCGTGTAGCGCCGCCGGCAGAGCTGCATGCACTCGCCGCGATTGGCGGAACGTCCCCAGTTGCTCTGGCTCAGATAGCACTTGCCGCTTATCGCCATGCAGAGCGCTCCGTGGCAGAACATCTCGATGCGGACAGGCTTGCCGCTCGGCCCACAAATGCCATATTTCTCGATGGAATGGGCAATTTCTGCCACCTGCTCCATGTTTAGCTCGCGTGCCAGCACCACCACGTCGGCAAACTGGGCGTAGAAACGCAGCGCCTCGATGTTGCTGATGTTCAGCTGCGTGCTCAGGTGCACTTCCTGCCCTATCTCGCGGCAATAGAGCATCACCGCCACGTCGCTCGCAATGACGGCCGTGATGCCCGCAGCCTTGGCGGCGTCGAGAATAGTGCGCATCAGATCAAGGTCTTCGCCGTAGATAATCGTGTTGACCGTCAGGTAGCTCTTGATGCCGAAGCGCCGCGTCTCCTCGGCAATGCGCCGTAGGTCGTCGATGGTGAACGTGCTGGCCGAATGCGCCCGCATGTTCAGGTTCTCGATGCCAAAGTAAATACTGTCGGCCCCCGCACGGATGGCGGCTGCCAAACACTCCGGAGAACCCACCGGAGCCATGATTTCTATGTCTTGTTTCCTCATTTCGTCTGCAAAGTTACTATTTTTTCTCGCTTTAAGCAAAATTATGAATTATGAATTATGAATTGTGAATTAATTGTCGTACCTTTGCACCCGCAAAAACAACATGTGGATAGATTTGGGCTGCTTGCAACCACAGAAAAAAATGCTAAAACGAGGATTGCCACGGGAAGCCTCACGCATTTGTGCCCGATTTCTTTCCCCATACATTATTAATTAATAATAAGAATAAGAAACAAAGAAAGAAGAATTGACAACAATCGCTGCTCCCACGGCATTCAATTCTTCATCCTTCTTTCTTTATCCTTCATTAAAAAAAAAGAAACTATGGGTTATTTATTTACTTCGGAGTCTGTCTCCGAAGGCCATCCCGACAAGGTGGCCGACCAAATCAGTGATGCAGTCTTGGATAAGTTGCTCGCCTTCGACCCCGACTCGAAAGTGGCTTGTGAAACTCTTGTGACAACAGGACAAGTCGTCCTGGCTGGCGAGATAAAGACAAAGGCGTACGTTGACCTGCAACGCATCGCTCGCGAAGTCATCAACCGCATCGGCTACACCAAGAGCGAATACATGTTCGAAGGCAATAGCTGCGGCGTGTTCTCCGCCATTCACGAGCAGAGCGCCGACATCAACCGCGGCGTTGACCGCACGGACCGCACGACGCAGGGCGCCGGCGACCAGGGCATGATGTTCGGTTACGCTACGAACGAAACCGACAACTACATGCCTCTGAG
The DNA here is from genome assembly GCA_946415695.1 of uncultured Prevotellaceae bacterium. Taxonomy (GTDB): domain Bacteria; phylum Bacteroidota; class Bacteroidia; order Bacteroidales; family Bacteroidaceae; genus Physcousia. Next base: position 3,188 of record CAMKTM010000123.1, read on the forward strand.
CCTCGACCTCGCTCACCGCCTTCTCCTGACGCTGGCAGAAATCCGGCGCGAAGGCAAGGTGATGACCTACCTCCGGCCTGATGCTAAAAGCCAAGTCACCATCGAGTACAGCGACCAAGGCGTGCCGCAGCGCATCGATACCATCGTCATCTCGACCCAGCACGACGAGTTCGACACGGACGAAGCCATGCAACAGCGCATCGCACGCGACGTCAAGGAGATCCTCGTGCCACGAATGCTCGAAGGCATACGCTCGGAGCGCATCCGTAACCTCTTCGACGGAAACATCACATACTACGTCAATCCCACCGGAAAGTTCGTCATCGGCGGACCTCACGGCGATACGGGCCTCACGGGACGCAAGATAATTGTCGATACCTACGGCGGCAAAGGCGCACACGGCGGCGGTGCCTTCAGCGGCAAAGACCCCTCGAAGGTCGATCGCTCGGCAGCATACGCCGCACGCCACATCGCAAAGAACATGGTGGCAGCCGGCGTGGCAGACGAAATGCTGGTGCAGCTCAGCTATGCCATCGGTGTGGCGGAACCCGTCAGCATCTTCGTCGATACCTACGGCAAGAGCCACGTCAAGATGTCCGACGGCGAGATTGCCAAGAAGATTAAAGAACTCTTCCCCCTCACGCCATACGCCATCGAGCAGCGCCTCAAGCTGCGCAATCCTATCTACGAGGAGACCGCTGCCTACGGACACATGGGCCGCGAACCGCGCACCGTCACCAAACGCTTCGAATCGCTCTACCAGGAGACGAAGGACGTAACGGTTGAGCTTTTCACTTGGGAGAAGCTTGACTTTGTGGAGAAGATAAAGGAAGCCTTTGCGCTGTAATAAACAGAAGAACTCAGAAGCACCCGGAAGCATTCAGAGAACTCCGGGTGTTCAGAAAACCCAGATGATGAAAAAAGAGAAAAAGATAGCTGTCTATTGTGCCAGCAGCACGCAGATAGACAATTGCTATTTCAGCGATGCGCGCCGCCTCGGTCAGTTGATGGCCGAGGCTGGCGTGACGTTGATAAACGGTGCCGGCAACATGGGGCTCATGGCAGAAAGTGCCAACGGATGTCTTGAGAAGGGAGGCAAAGCCATTGGCATCATTCCTTCCTTTATGATAAAAGAAGGCTGGTGCCACGACGGGATGACAGAAATCATCGAGACCGCCGATATGCACGAAAGGCAGTCCAAGATGGCTGAACTAAACGATGCGGGCATCTTCCTTCCCGGCGGCTGCGGTACTTTTGCCGAGCTCATGGAGCTTATCACCTGGAAGCAGCTTGGCCTGTATCTCAATCCTATTGTCTTGCTTAACACAAACGGCTACTTCGATGCGCTGCTCAACATGATGCGCCAAGCCATTGCGCAGAACTTCATGCGCCCCGTCCATGCCGACATCTGGTGCGTGGCGCCGACACCCGAGGTGGCTTTGCAGATGGCCCTTGAAACACCGAAGTGGGACACGAGCATCCGCCGCTTTGCCAAGATATGATTGTTCCCGATACGCTTTGCAACGATACGCTTTGCGTGGATTCTCTTGAAGTTGCATCGCAAGATACGCTTCTCGAGGAGCTGATTACTTTTGACGATTGCAGTTATTTTGCGGGCGACACCTTGGTTCACACGGAGGTTCCCTACCGGCCTTTCGGTTTTTCTGCATCGGCCACGCCTTTTAGTCTGCGCCAAAACGGGTGGAGCGGTTTGGTGCTGTTCTTGTGCCTGTTGCTTGCCGCAAGCCTGATACAGCGTCTTCGCAAGGGTTTTCGCGGACTGTTGCGTGCTGTTTTCTTTCCCATACCGGGCAAGACAGACGAGCCCATAGTGGATGATCCGCTTCGGTACTCAACACGCTTCATTGCCGTGTGCCTCCTTTCGCTTGCGGCTGCCGTGGTGACTTTCATCTTCACGCAGCATGATGTCGGGTATTATTCCTTTGAGGAGACGCCATACATCCTTTTGGGCGCTTTCTTTCTGCTTTGGCTTGCCTATTTCATGGCGAAGAGGTTGATGAACAATTTTGTCAACTGGATATTCTTTCGCAGTGAAAAAATCTTTACATGGCAGCGGTCTTATACCTTCATTTATGTGGCGGAAGCCATCCTTTTCCTCGTGTTGGCTCTGGTGGTCACGTATCTCCCCTTTTCCCCCGAAGAAGTGTTGCTAATGGCGTTCTGTCTCGTTGTTTTTGTCAAGATATTGCTTCTTTTTAAGACATATCAGATATTTTTCCCGAAATTTTATGGCTGTTTGCATTTAATTGTGTACTTTTGTTCACTCGAACTGATGCCTCTGCTTGTGCTACAGCAACTTTTGGCTTATGCAGCATGGCTTTCGGTCGTAAAACTTTAGTAAAAAATAACGACAGACGATGATAAAGAAGATACTTATTTCCCAGCCCGAGCCAACGTCGGCAAACTCTCCTTACTATGACATTGCCAAGCGTCATAACGTGGAGATTGTGTTCCGTCCCTTTATCAAGGTTGAGCCGCTCACGCCGAAGGAGTTCCGGGCACAGAAGATTTCCATTTTGGAACATACAGCCGTCGTTTTCACTTCGCGCCTTTCCATCGACAATTTCTTCCTTTTGGCGAAGGACATGCGCATCCCCATTCCAGAGGACATGAAGTATTTCTGCATCACCGAGACTGTGGCACAATACATCCAGAAGTACGTCCAGTACCGCAAGCGCAAGGTCTTCTTCGGGACGACTGGCAAGATCGACGACTTGCTGCCTACGATGTTAAAGCACAAGTCGGAGCGTTACTTCATTCCTTTGAGCGACGTCCACAACCCTGCGTTCACCGATTTGCTCGACAGCAAGGACATCAAGCATTCGGACGCCGTCATGTACCGCACCGTGAGCAACGACTTTGCGAAAGACGAGCCTTTCGACTACGACATGCTCATCTTCTTCAGTCCCAGCGGCGTGAAGGCTCTGATGAAGAATTTCCCCAAGTTCAAGCAAGGGGACATCGTCATCGGCACGCTTGGCCCGACCACGGCTCAGGCGGTTCGCGATGCTGGTCTTCGTCTTGACATTGAGGCGCCGACGCCGCAATACCCCAGCATTTCTTCTGCCATCGACGACCATCTGCGCAAGGCAAATGGATAGTGTCGGCCTCCACACTTTCAGCAAAGCAGAGCGCCTGTGCAGCCGCAAGGTGCTCGAGGAGTTGTTCAGCGGCGGTCATCCGTCGGTGTCGGCTTTCCCTTTGCGTGCTGTCTTCATGCCCAACGATGTGGGACTTGTCCGCATCATGGTGTCCGTCTCGAAGCGCTACTTCAAGCGGGCGGTGCTGCGCAACCGCATCAAGCGTCAGCTGCGCGAGGCATACCGCTTGCAGAAGGAGGCGCTCCAGCCCCTCGACGGCGGCCTCGACATCGCGTTCCTCTGGAGTTCAAACGAGACGCTGCCTACGGAAAAAGTCTTCCAGAAGATGCGCAACATACTTTGCCGCATACAAGAAAGCAGAGTTGAAAAACAAACAGCACAAGGTTGAAACGTGAAAGCCGTAAGTCGAGCCTTGACATGGGTGCTCATCCTGCCCATCCGTTTCTATCAGCGTTGCATCTCTCCGCTGACGCCCCCCTCGTGCCGCTTCACGCCCACCTGCAGCCAGTATGCCGTGGAGGCTTTGCGTAAGTACGGACCGCTGAAAGGCTCGTGGCTTGCTCTGAAGCGTCTGTTGCGCTGCCATCCCTGGGGCGGCAGCGGTTATGACCCGGTGCCGTAGAGCACTTCGCTTTTTGACAAGGCACACCCTTTTTCAATAAGAGCGTGCCTTTATGGCAATAAGAGCGTGCCTTTATGACAATAAGAGCGTGCCTTTATGGCAATAAGAGCGTGCCTTTATG
>CAMKTM010000124.1 GCA_946415695.1 uncultured Prevotellaceae bacterium
ACTTCTTCGCTCGGAAAAGCACAAAAAAATTTGGCTTTTCGCTCGCTTATTCGTACCTTGACTTGCGTCGAGATACTTCTTCGCTCGGAAAAGCACAAAAAAATTTGGCTTTTCGCTCGCTTATTCGTACCTTTGCGGTGATAAACGCATTTTAACCGACTGATATGTTTTCCGGAATTATTGAAGCAATGGCACGCGTGGTTGCCATTGAGCACGAACAGGACAACGTGCACCTGACCTTGACATGCCCCTTTGTTGACGAACTGAACATCGACCAAAGCATCGCCCACAACGGCGTGTGCCTGACAGTGGTTGCCATTGACCATTCACCATTGAACATTGACCATTTGGCTACGCCCAATAACACAGCGGACAATAATGGTCAATGGTCAATGGTCAATGGTCAATCACCAACGGTCAATGGTCAATCAACCTACACCGTCACCGCCATGCGGGAAACACTCCAACACAGCAACCTCGGACTGCTCAAGGTGGGCGACGAAGTGAACGTGGAGCGCTCGATGCTGATGAACGGCCGTCTGGACGGACACATCGTACAGGGACACGTTGACCAAACCGCCGTCTGCACCGCCGTAGAAGACCAGCAGGGCAGCCATCAATACACGTTCAAATACGAAAGCTCGAAGGAAATGGTGAAGCACGGATACTTCACGGTTGACAAGGGCAGCGTCACCGTCAACGGCGTGAGCCTCACCGTATGCCGACCCACTGCAGACACCTTCCAAGTCTGCATCATCCCCTACACCTTCGACAACACCAACTTCCACGCCATAAAGCCCGGCTCGGTGGTCAACATCGAGTTCGACATCATCGGGAAATACTTGGCAAGAATGCATAATTTGACGATTTAACGATATTGAAGCCTTAACATGAAAAAGTTTTCCTATTCCCTTATTTTCTTGTTGTCTGCATTTCTGAATGTGCAGGCAGGCAAACACATCGCCCTTTGGCCGAAAGGCAAGATGCCCGACACTCTGCCCCAACAGATAGCGGCCATGACGGCAGAATCGAATGCCGAGGGCTTCAACCCCGACAAAGCAAGAATGCCCTACCTGGAATGGATGGAGCAACCGGCCACGCCCAACGGCGGCTGCATGATTCTCATCTCGGGCGGAGGCTACTTCAACACCTGCGACAACAACCTCATCACGCTCTGGACAAAACGCTTCACGGAACTCGGCTTCCAATGCGTCAACTTCGTCTATCGCACACCACGGCCCGAAGGACTTCCCATCTACAAGACAGCTTGGGAGGACGGACAGAGAGCAGTACGCATGGTGCGGAGCGAAGCAAAGAAACGCGGCTTCGACCCCGAGAAGATAGGCACCATCAGTATGTCGGCAGGTTCGCACCTTGCGCTCCTGCTTGCCACCAGTTCGCAGACTCCAGCCTATGCCCGCATCGACGCCATCGACGATGTGCCTTGCCACGTGAACTTCGCCATCGTCAACGCCCCTGCCTATGCACTCAGCGACAGCGAAGGCGGCACACCGAATGTCCGCATGGGTTACGGCCCGGACGTAAAACTCGACACCATCTTTCACTTCGACGAAAAGACTTGTCCCATGAGTCTGCACCACGGAGGCAACGACCCTTACAGCCCCAATGCCTCGACACAAGTGTTCCGTCAGCTTCGCAAAAGAAAGATTCCTGCCGAACTGCATCTCTACCCAGGGAAAGGGCACGGAGCATTCGGCCTGGAACGCGGCATCGAGTTCCTACAGCAAATGGGACTGCTCGGCCCGATAGCACCAGAAGAGGACATAATGAAGCGCTTCCCAAACGACAACGACCGCTACAAGTACGTCAAAGAAAACATCTGGCCAGACGGCAAAATGCCCTATGTACAGGAAAACCAAGGCACACCCTACATCGAATGGCACATCCCCGCAAACCTCAAGACGAAAGCCATACAGATTATCTATTCTGGCGGCAGCTACATGGGCAACGGGCCAGACGGCTTCGAGGTGGCTCCTGCACGACGCTACCTCAACAGCCTCGGCATGGCCGTGGTGACAATGCGCTACCGTACCCCCCGACCTGCTGCCGAGACGGGCTTGAAGAAGCACATCTCGGCTTGGCAAGACCTGCAGCGCGCCATTCGCATCGTCAAAAGCAAAGCCTCCGAATACGGCCTCGACCCGAACAACATCGGCATCATGGGTAGCAGCGCAGGCGGACACCTCACATTGATGGGCGTGACATCATCCGTCCAGCAAGCCTACCTCCCCATCGACAACCTCGACAAACTGCCTTGCAACGTGCAGTGGGGCATCGGCATCTATCCCGCCTATGCCCTGACAGACGGTGACGAGGAGCACAACACAACGAGCGGCACAGACGACAGCGCCGTCCTCGTGCCAGAGTTCAACTTCGACCTGAAAACTGCACCGATGCTCTTCGTGCATGGCGACAAAGACGGCTGGGCCGCAATGAACTCCGTCAAGACATGGGAGAAAATGCGTGCCATGGGCATACAGAGCGAACTCCACATCCTTGCCACACGCGACCATTGCTTCCAAAAGACAGCATCGCCCGGAACAGGCAGCTACACCTATCTCGAGAGAATAAGCGACTTCCTAAGGACCCTCTCTAACTCTCCCTTAAGGGGAGAGAACAAATAGCAAACGCAATGAATCGTCATCATCAATCAGCAAATAGTTCCTCCCCTTTAAGGGGAGGTCAGGAGGGGTCTGTTAACATCATTGCCGCCATAGCCGAAAACAATGCCATCGGACTGAAAGGCAAACTCCTCTACTGGCTTCCTGCCGATTTGCAACGTTTCAAGGCACTAACCACAGGCCACACCATCATTATGGGACGAAAGACATTCGACAGTCTCCCAAAAGGCGCATTGCCCAACCGCAGGAATGTCGTCCTGTCACGCAGCAAGAAGGACTTCCCTGGAGCAGAGAGCTTCTCCTCCCTGACGGAAGCCCTTGCCAGTTGCTCTGCTGAAGAAGAGGTCTATATCATTGGTGGAGCAAGCGTTTATGCCGAAGCCTTGCCGCTCGCAAACCGTCTTTGCTTAACAGAGGTTCACGACACACCAAAGGAGGCAGACGCCTTCTTCCCCGAATTCAATCACGATGAATGGGAAGTCGCCTTCTTTGAAAAGCACGAACCGGACGAAAAAAACAACCGGTTCTACGACTTTATAGATTATATTAGAAAATGAAACAATACTTAGACTTACTGCAACGCATCCTCGATGAAGGCGTCCGAAAGGAAGACCGCACCGGCACCGGCACCATCAGCATCTTCGGCCATCAGATGCGCTTCGACTTGAGCCAAGGCTTTCCCTTGCTCACGACAAAGAAGGTACACCTCAAGAGCATCATCTACGAACTGCTATGGTTCCTCGATGGCAACACCAATGCCAAATGGCTGCAAGAGCGAGGCGTGCGCATTTGGAACGAATGGGCAGACCCCGAAACAGGCGACCTCGGCCACATCTACGGCTACCAGTGGCGCTCTTGGCCCGACTATAATGGCGGTTTCATCGACCAGATACAAGAAGCGGTCGATACGATTAAGCGCGACCCGGACTGCCGACGCATCATCGTCTCGGCTTGGAATGTGGCAGACCTCAAGAACATGAACCTGCCGCCCTGCCACGCCTTCTTCCAGTTCTATGTCTCCCCTCCTTTGGAGGGGTCGGGGGAGGCTGGAAAACTTTCCCTGCAGCTCTATCAGAGGAGTGCCGACTGCTTCCTCGGCGTGCCTTTCAACATTGCTTCATACGCTTTGCTCTGCATGATGATGGCGCAAGTCTGCAACCTTGAACCGGGAGAATTCATCCACACCACCGGCGACACTCACATCTACCTCAACCACCTCGACCAAGTGCATCTGCAACTCACTCGCGAGCCTCGCAAACTGCCACGGATGCGCATCAATCCAGAGGTGAAGGACATCTTCAAGTTCCAATACGAGGACTTCACCCTCGAAGACTATGACCCCTACCCTGCCATCAAGGGCGTGGTAAGCGTTTAAGGTCGCTTGAAGATAACAGGAAGGTAGTAACGCGAACTGATTACTTTCCCATAGTATCGCGCAGGTATCCACTTCGGCATCTTGCTCACGACGCGTATGGCTTCCTTTGAAAGCAACGGGTCTGGCGAGCGGATTACGCTTATACTACCAATCGAGCCGTCCCTTTCGACGATGAAACTGACGACGACTCGCACTTGAGGCTGGTTGAATTTATAGCCTTCGGGGGACTTGATGTGCTCTTGGAGCCACTTCGTGCACGCTATGTCTCCGCCCGGGAACTGTGCGTTCTCTTCATAATCCACGAAGATACGCGAGGAGTCCGTCGAGGCTGCAGAAGTCTTCACCTCTTGCGCGAAAGCCAACGACGCTGCAATCCACAGAGCCGACAGAATGATAAGCCGTTTCATATCTCTCGTTTGATTATATTATTCTTCACTCTTCATTCTTTACTCTTCATTAAATAAACTTCACTTTCGATGCGTCGCGAGGCTTGGCGTCGGGCGTTTCGTCGGGGTAGCCTATTGCTATGACATAGAGCAGCTTATAACCTTCAGGAATGTCGAGGCGGTCGAGAAAGAACTTAGCTTTCTCGTTCGATAGGAGAAAGCGCACGGGGCCTGTCTGAATGCAAGTGCCGAGTCCGAGCGACTGAGCCGCCAGCATCATGTTCTCTCCCAGCAGTCCTGCATCGAGGTCGAAGCCTCCGTCCTTCGGAGCACAGACGCAAATCAGGTTGGGAGCATTACGGAACATATTCTTGAAGTTCGGGTCGCGACTCACAGCATCGGGGTTCGCCTGCTTATAGACCTCGCTCACATCGTTAATCAGCTTCTCGTCCTCGATAATTCTGACGGCCCAATACTGCCAGTTTCTCGCGCTCGGAGCATTGATGCCAGCATTCGCTACGGCTTCCAACTTATTGTGCTCTACGGGTTTGTCCAGGTACTTTCGGACAGAGCGACGCGCCATGATGGTGTTCATCACTTCGTTGTCAAACTCATTTTGAGCGGCGATAGAGAGTACGCTCAAAGTAGCCAGAAGGCATAAAAACAATCTTTTCATAGGACTAAACGATTTGATTCTTCTGCAAAAGTACGAATAAGCGAGCGAAAAGCCAAATTTATTTGAGCTTTTCCGAGCGAAAAGTCATCTTCTTATTACTTCTTGCTTCCAGCACATCGCAAGTCATCCCCAAAAACGAGGCACGCCTTTATTGAAATAAGAGCACGCCTTTATTGAAATAAGAGCACGCCTTTATTGAAATAAGAGCACGCCTTTATTGAAAGTTTCCTTATGCAGAGTATAAAATGCGTGGGTAGAAGTTTGCCCGTTTTGTGGTTTGAATGATATAAGATGTTTTAGGGGTGTATTCTTCCCTTTTTTGCTAAAAAGGAAAAAAACTCCATGCCTTAAACCAAAACTCTAAACTTATTTTTGTATTTTTGTAGGCAGATAATATAAAATCGATGAAGAATGAAGAAACAAAGCTGCCGAAGCTTTGTAAATAATCAAATTGCCAAATTGTACGTCATTTGTACACATGTAAATCGCTAAATTGTACATTAAAAGATGAAAAAGTTACTCCCATTACTGCTCTTGCTGACCAGTTTCTGCGCGAAAGCAGAAAACCCCGACAGCCTCACCTTTGCTGTTCTGGGCAATTCTATTTCAACGTATTACGACTACCTGCCCTCGGGCTACGCCGTTTACTACACCGCCGACCGCGAGAAGAGCAACGGCATTCAGGTGGGCGACCAATGGTGGATGCAGCTCAGCAGGCTCTCGGGCCTTACGTTCCTGGCAAATGCCTCGTGGAGCGGCAGCCGCGTGGCATTCAATAACAGTACGCTCGGCCAGAACAGTCCCTTCTGCAGCAACCACAGGGTGAACGCCTTGCGACGTGCCGGAGTGCCAGACATCATTTTCATTGCCGGAGGCACGAACGACTGGGCCCACGACGTGAAAGTCCCGCTGGGCGAATACCGGACGGAAAACTTCAAGGATTCCCTTTCCTTCCGAGGCGCCTACCAACGTCTCCTCTGGAAGCTCACCACGTGGTACCCGGAAACGAAAGTGGTGTGCCTGAGCATTCTGCCCAGAGGGGAAAGTGCCACACAGAAGAACGCTGCCGGATGGAGCCAAGCAGACGGCAACGCCAGCATCAAACACATTGCCGAGCAGTTCGGACAGTACTACATCGACTGCACCTCCATCCCTTTCAGCAGCAACTGGGGGCGATACATGCTGCCCGGCAATCTTCACCCTTCTGCTGACGGATTCACGCTTATGGCGCAGCACATCTACGACAAGATGATTTCGCAAAAGATTATCACGAGAGACCTGAAGCGCTCGGGCGAAGTGGGAGAAGCGGAGCGGCTGCTCGACATCAGCTTCACGGAAGATGGCATCACAAACCAGGGGACATCCAATCTGAGGGTCGGGAAACACGGCGCCGCATCCGTCTTCTACGACGCTGCAAACGACACCTATTACGGATGCTCGAAGGCGAAAGCATCGGATTACTTCTATGCCGCATACGACGAGGATACGCCTCTGGCCGAAGCCTTCCGCACCGGAAACGTGACGTGGGAGATGCTGGTGCGCCTCGACGGACTGGCCGACCATAACGGCAACATCAACCGCACCTGCATCATGGCCAGCGAGGAAGGCGGAGGCGGATGGGCTTTCTACAACTCTGACCTCGCAAGCTCCTTCTCCTATTGCAACCAGAGCGGCGTGAAAAGCACCATGAAAAGCATTACCGGCGACTCCATCCTCCTCTCCGGAAAGTTCCAACATCTCGTAGTCACCATGGACCGCCTGAGCCACATCATGCGATACTTCATCAACGGCAAGCTCGTTTGCACTGGCACACGAGCCGGAACGGACATGAAGATGCCCCTTTGCGGCACCGTCAAAGGGCGCAAGGGCATGTGGATATGCCTCGGA
>CAMKTM010000125.1 GCA_946415695.1 uncultured Prevotellaceae bacterium
CACCTACCTCCAGTTCCAGCGCATCGGCTACTTCAACGTCGATACGGAGAGCACCACGGAGCATCCCGTCTTCAACAAGACCGTTGGCCTCAAGGACACCTGGGCAAAAAAGTAAAAGACATGACAATATGATGAGTGCGCTATCTATCTGCGCGGCAGGTAGCAGAGGACAAGACTTATAGCACCCTCCTGACAGGCGGTGTCCACTCCTTAGTGGGCATCGCCTTGTCGCATATACAAGAATTCAAAATTAATAAATTCAAAATTCAAAATAAGCAAATTCAAAATTATAAATTATAAAATGGAAGCATTATGAAAAAGACATTCTTTCTGATTATGTTGGCCATGATGATGGCAACAAGCGCGATGGCGCAGAAGATGGTGGTCAAGACGACTGACAAGCAGACGGTGATGTACGACATCCCGAATGTGGAATCTGTCAGCTTCGTTGACGGGTATGTTGACCTCGGGCTGCCGAGCGGGACGCTCTGGGCGACGATGAACGTCGGGGCCAACAGTCCCGAGGAGTACGGCGACCTCTTCGCCTGGGGCGAGACGGAGCCGAAGAGCGAGTACGCCTGGAACAATTGCTTTGACACAGAGGACAATGGCAGTACGTTCAAGACGTATTACAACGACGGCGGCCTGACGGAGCTTCTGCCCGAGGACGATGCCGCGACAGCCAACTGGGGTGAGGGCTGGCAGATGCCGAGCATGGAACAGTTCCAGGAACTCATCGACCCGAACTACACCACGACGGTGTGGATGGAACAGAAGGGCGTCTATGGCCGCATGGTTATCGGCAAGAACAGTCAATACATCTTCCTGCCTGCTGCGGGCTACTTCTGGGGCACGTCGCACAACAGCGCAGGCAGCTACGGTCAATACTGGTCACGTTCTCTCAATGCAAGCACTTCCAGCTACGCGGAGAATATATTTTTCGACTCTGGCAGCATTTCCCGTCTCTACAGCTCTCGCGCCATGGGCCGCAGCATCCGCCCCGTCGTGTGCGAATCGAAGCAGATACAGATAATACCTGTCACAGGGATTGTACTCAACTACAGCACCCTGTCCTTGCAGCCAGACGGGACAAAGCAACTCACCGCTACCTTCGAGCCGGAGGATGCCAGCAACAAAGCCGTGAAATGGACGACCAGCGATGCATCTGTGGCGACCGTCAGCACGGACGGACTGGTGACAGCCAAGGCCGAAGGCACCTGCACCATCACCTGTTCTGCCAAGGACGGCAGCGGCGTGAAGGCCGAGTGCCAGGTGACGGTGGTGCATAGCTGTCCCGACGAGAACCATCCCCACATGATCGACCTCGGCTTGCCAAGCGGCACAAAGTGGGCTTGCTGCAACGTGGGGGCAAGCACACCTGAGGAGATCGGATATATTACACAATGGGGTGCGACATCAGAATCGAGACTGGAATATTCTATAGGCAACTACATATATAAAAATCATGATACTCGCAAGTTAACAAAATACTGCACTCATTCGGAGTACGGCCATAATGGCTTTACAGATGGTCTGACCGAGCTTTTGCCGGAAGACGATGCAGCAACATTCCATTGGGGCGACCAATGGCGTACTCCGTCAGCAGAACAGATAGAAGAACTTGTCAACAACTGCTCTTACGAATGGGGAGAGCAGGACAAGGGTTTGCTTTTGACAGGACCTAACGGTGCCCAAATGTTCCTTCCAGCAGGTGGAGTATGTGACGACATTGTTCCAGCAGGTCGCAATAAGGGTGAAGCTGGCTACTACTGGTCCAGTTCACTCGATACTGACGACAATTACAATGCGCGAATACTATATTTCCGTAAACCGAACGATTACTATCCTATAACCTTTTCTTTGAAATTAAATCCTCGTTACGACGGTCTCCCCGTCCGCGCCGTGCGGAAGTAATAAACCAGAAACGAAACACGCTTGCCAGGGCTGCGCAAATGATTTTTTTTAAAAAACCGGCTTGCCCAGCTCGGGCAAACATGAACTCGCATCGTCTAAACACTGATTCATATACGGACGAGAGACAGGGAAGATAATGTTTAGCGGACACCAATAGTTTTGATTGGCAAATCCACCGCAGTAGGCGTGGACTTCTTCTCGATTCGACATATTCAGTTCATTGCTTATACATGTACAAGCAATTGCTCTTACATGTATAAGCAATTGCTTGTACATGTATAAGCAATAAATACGCCGTGACGCATACGAAAACAGATACAGGCTTGTTTTGCTCCGAACACAATTCCTGGAGGCGCAATGACGAAGTCAGGAAATCCGGCTCTTGGGGATTTGAAGAAGAATCACGCGATAAAGGTTTAACCGTCCGCCCCGTGCAGAAGAAATAAACCCGAAGAAAAACGAGCTTGCGCATGTGATGCCCTGAAAGGGCTGATTGCTTCCTGCCCCTGCGGGGCGAAAAACGGAGGAAAATTCTTTACATAATAATGTCCCTTGAAATGCTTTCCTGGATGGCACGACACGGGGCGATTCCCAACGCGACACGTCGTGTTTGTCAACACGACGTGTCGCGTTGCTTTATTAGACACGTCGGGTTGCCCTTCTTTTCACGTTGAATTTTATTGAAATTTGTGCATCAATTCACCTATCAAAATGTGATATTGATACTTTCTTTGCTTTGTGCTTCAAACTGCGACTTTCTAACAGACTGATTATCAGCATGGATTCGATTTAAGCCCTTATTTTGCGTTTTGAGTAGAAAAGTGCCACAGAAGCAAAAAAACGCCGTCAGAGCGCATTCCCGCGGAAAGAATCTTTACAAAACTACTATGTATGCCCGAAGGTCTCTCTGGCGATGCTTTCGGACAGCTTTGCGTAAATAGCAGGAAATTATGAACTCTGTACTTTGAACTTTGAACTAATTGTTGTATCTTTGCAGTCAAAAGAGAAGTTGACTAACCATTGGCAATGGAAGACAACAACAAATACTATCAGTCGAGGCACTTCCAAAGGCTGCTCCATCGCTACGAAAAGGCAGTCTCGGAAGGACATGTGCCTTATTTTGAAGCAGACGAGCTGACGGACATCGCCGAATACTACATGACCGGCAAGCAGGACGCCAAAGCCAATCAGGCCATAAAAGCCGCCATCGACATGCACCCCGACAGCGTTGACCCGCAAATCTTCCTTGCCCGCCAGAAAATGTTCTACGGACAACTCGACGAAGCCCGTAACATCATCGATGCCATCACCGAGCAGGAAGACTGCGAAGTCACCTACATACGGGCCGAGCTCCTTATCAAAGAAGGACACGAAGACCAGGCCTCCGACTTCCTGCTCCAGCAGAAGGATCAGATGCAGGACTACCTCGACAACTATCTCTACGACTGCACATCCATCTTCATGGACTACGACTGCTGGGAGCAAGCCGAAGAATGGCTGGAACGCCTCAGGGACGCCTTCCCCGACCATCCGGACCTCCCAATCATGGAAGCAGAGATAATGATGGGACTCGACAACTACGAAGACGCACTCACGATGCTGAAAGAAATCCTGGAAGAAGAGCCCTACGACTCCGAGGCATGGAACCTCCTGGCCGAGACATACATCGCCCTGGAGAAACTCCCCGAAGCATTGGAAGCAGCAGATTATGCCCTCGCCATCAATCCGCAGGACAGCAACGCCCTCCTCATGAAAGGCAATGCCTATATGCACGACGAGCAGATGGGAGCTGCCATTGAATGCTACACTCGGTACCTCGAAGCACAACCCGACGACCTCAGCACACAGCTCTCACTCTCCATCTGCTATACAACCGAAGAACGCTACAAAGAAGCCATCCCCCTGCTCGAAAAAGCAGAACAGTACGCACACAAGCTGCCCGACAGAGAAGCAGACCTGCCACAGATCTACCTGCTCAAATCCTTCGCCCTAAGCCATACAAACAGAATAAGCGAAGCAATCCGGTCAATAGAAAAAGCGCGGGAATGCAGCCAGGAAAACATGCTCTGGCAATGCGACATGGCAGAAGCCGACATCTACCTGCTGACAAAACAAACGAAAAAAGCAGAAGAATGCTTCGTGGCAGCCCTGGAGAAAAGTCCACAAAAAGGCGAGGCACTCTTCAACATCGCCCTCTCCTACAGCAACGCCGACTACCACGACGTAGCCATCGACCTGCTCAATGACGTCTGGGCCATCTTCGGAACACAGGAAGGCAAGTTCGTCGTACCATATTTAGCCAACTGCTATCTGCACAAAAACGACATGGAGAACTTCCTCACATACCTCAAACTGGCTCCCTACTGCGACCGCAACGCATCCATCATGCTCTTCCGAGACCGCTTCCCGAACATAGCTCCGGAAGACTACTACGCCTATGCCTACAAAGAAATACACGGCACCTTCCCCCCGACAAACGACGAACAGCAATAAAGCCACATAGCCCATATAACAAAAAAAAAGATTCCTAATCTCACGACCAAGAATCTCAACCTTAAAAATCTAATACCATGAAAAACACTTTTGCTTTGCGGTGCGGACGAGGCTCGAACTCGCGACCCCTAGCGTGACAGGCTAGTATTCTAACCAAACTGAACTACCGCACCAAGCGTTCTAAATGCTATTGCGACTGCAAAGGTAAATGTTTCACACGAAATAAGCAAATTTTTTGGCAATTATTTCTCCTTTTCTTCTATTTTCTCTCAAAATAACATGAATAACGACACCATTTGCGCCCTTGCCACACCTCCAGGAGGAGCCATCGCCATCATTCGCATCAGCGGACCTAACGCCATCACAACAGCCGACAGCATTTTCTCCAAACCACTCGACAAAGCAGAAGGCTACACCCTGCATTTCGGGCAAATCGCAGACGTCGAAGGCAAAGAACTCGACGATGTCCTTCTTTCCGTCTTTCGAGCACCACACTCCTACACAGGCGAAGACAGCGTCGAGATAAGCCTGCACGGCAGCCCATACATCGTGCAAAACCTTTTGGAATCACTCTATTGGGCAGGCGCCCGGCAAGCCAATCCCGGAGAATTCACCATGCGGGCATTCATGAATGGAAAACTCGACCTCAGCCAGGCAGAAGCAGTGGCCGACCTCATCGCCTCCTCCACCGCAGCATCACACCAAATGGCAATAAGCCAGATGAAAGGACAATTCAGCAGAGAACTCGAAGAACTCCGGAAACAACTCCTGCACCTCACCTCACTGCTGGAACTCGAACTGGACTTCAACGACCAAGATGTAGAATTCGCCGGTCGGCAAGAACTGACAGAACTGATGGACAAAGCAGAACAGCACATCAGCCAGCTGGCAGACTCCTTCCAAATAGGCAATGCCATCAAAAATGGCATCCCCGTAGCAATCATCGGAGCACCCAACGTAGGCAAATCCACACTGCTCAACGCACTCGTCGGAGAAGAACGCGCAATCGTTTCAAACATCCAAGGCACCACCCGCGACCTCATCGAGGACACCACTCAAATAGGCGGCATAACTTTCCGCTTCATCGATACCGCAGGCATACGCAAAACGCAAAACAAACTGGAACGCATCGGAATAGAACGCTCCATACAAGCCGCAGAAAAAGCCAAAATCATACTCCTACTCACAGAAAACAACGTACCCTTCCCCGACATAGACTTCAGAGACGACCAAATCGTCCTGCAAGTCATCAACAAATGCGACATGTCCCTGCCAAGCAGCTCCTACCTCTATCACCGGCAACCAACAGGCCGCCTGTTCCACATCTCAGCAGCAAACGGCGACGGCATGGACATCCTACGTCAAGCCTTAGTACGGGAATCCTCCATGCCTTACAACCTTGATGAAAGCCATTCCGTCGTCACAAACGCACGTCATTACAATGCACTGACACAAGCCCTCGAAGCCCTCCGCCGCGCCAAACAATCCTTCACCAGCAACACCCCCACCGACCTCGTCGCCGAAGACCTCCGCCAATGTCTCCACCACCTCGGCGAAATCACCGGCACCGAAATCACCTCCGACGACATCCTCCACACCATCTTCTCCCATTTCTGCGTGGGAAAGTAAATTTTGCGTGGGAAAGTAGATCCACTAACATATTCACAGAAAGCATATAGTATGAAAGGAAATGACCCATTTCGATTACATACAGTTACAATAAAATGGAGTAATCCTATTCTTTGGGAGAATATTAATCTATATAACAAAGACTGGAATGGCGGATTTTATTACATAACAAGAATAATCCATCGAGCAAATGGAGATTATGAAACTCCTATATACATTGGAAAAACGAAAGGAAAAATATCCAAAAGAATTTGTCAACATCATATTCAAGATTCAAACACACCATTCTTACAAGAATATGGAGATTTCCGTGTTCGTTTCGGAATAATAGTTTCGCCTATGGAATACAAGAAAGTATACCATTATAATAGATTGCTTTTGACAATAGAAAGTGCATTAATTACAGAAGTAATTCCTAAATGTAATTGTTCTCAAAAGAACGCTTACACTCGATGGTATATGCTTATAATCAAGAGTATTGGCAAACGCGATCGTATACCACATCTAATAGACAATAGAGAACATCAAAATATCATACCATCTCCAGTATGGTGGACTGGGGACACCGTGAACTAATGTGTTGTTTATATGCATAAAGTTTATCTTTGAAATTCTTGAAATCTTGATATAACGTTTCATTATCAAGTTGTACACTATCATGATATGGGTAAAGAATATTATTGACCTTAGCTTCAACTGACTGATTTGATCTAATTAGATTAATACGAGGTTTACGAATAAAACTCATCACGTCATTATTCTGCTCCACGAGAATAGGAAATTCGTAATCAACACCAGTAGCATCATGGCATCTAAATAATTCTGCACAAGCAATTGGACCGCTTAAAATCGCACTGCCATCTTCACTT
>CAMKTM010000126.1 GCA_946415695.1 uncultured Prevotellaceae bacterium
GCCAACGCGGCACGCTCTTATTGTCAACGCGGCACGCTCTTATTGCCAACGCAGCACGCTCTTATTGCCAACGCGGCACGCCTTTATTGTCAACGCGGCACGCTCTTATTGCCAACGCGGCAGATTTGTCTTGTCTATTCTGTTTACGGTTATGGGAGTTTGTAGCGGGAACCGGCTTGGTTGACTATCTGACGGCGGAAGTTCTCCGGGTAGCCAGGGCGGAGCACTGGACGCGGATAGCCGCCGGGAGTCTTTTCGTATTGTCCATTCTCGTCCATTCGCTTGACGGCCATGTCGTTGTACTTGACGATGATAAGCTGTGCGAGCTGGTTCCATTCGTCCATCATTGCGCCAGCTACGCGGTGACTATAGTCGGAAAGGTATTTGACGGCTTCCTCTTTGGTCATGCTTGCTGCTTTGCTCTCGATGTCGGCCTGGAGGGAGTTGTAGTCTTTTTCGAGGCGGTCGCGTACTTTTTGCAGTTCGGGGAAGAGCAGATTGTAGCGCAGATAGACCATGTTGCTGACCCAGTTCTCTACCCAATATGCGCTGCGGGTGGAGAAGTGGAAGGCGTCGGCAGTGTTTTTGTCGTAGCATTCTGGGGCCTCGGTGGTGTTGCAATAGATGGGTGTGAAGGCCACCATGTTTGCTTCGTCGTTGGCAAACCATGTGACTCCGCCGATGTGATTGGGTAGCCAGGAGCGCATTTGGCTGACATAGACGCATGCTGACTGCTGTGTGCTGATGGGCCGTTCGTTGAAATACTTTTTTCCGTCGACTTCGAAGCTGAGTGGTGTGGGGCGGTATGGCATTTCCCACGGCCCCATGCCGATGTCGTTTGTCATTGCCATGGGTGTGCCTTCGTAGTGGTCGCGCATCATGTCCTTGACGTCTTGGGCAGAGAGTGGTGCTTTGGGCTTGACGTAAAGCGGGAGAACCTGACCTTTTGTGTCGCCCATTGCATAGGGCAGATAGGGGTTCATGTCCTCAGCAGCCCATTTGTTGTAATAGCTCCAGATGCGTGCCTCGCAGTATCGTAGTGCGCCGAAGTCGGCGGGGGCATAGGCGTCGGCAAATGAGAAGTCGGCGTCTTTGCCGCTGAAATAGCCTTTTTCACGGGCGAAGCTGATGACGTCTTTGGCGTAGAGGCAGTTTTTTTTGTCTTTGAGGGGGAACTGATGTATGCGGCTCTGGTTGGCGTGACCGCTGATGCAATCGTCTGGGATGCGTACGGCCACCCATACGGTTCCTTTGCGTCCTGGCCCTTTTCCTATCATTTCGAGTATCCATGCTTCGTTAGGGTCGGCCACGGTGAAGCTTTCGCCTTCGCTTTCGTATCCATAGGTTTCGACGAGGCTTGTCATTACTTCTATTGCTTCGCGGGCTGTTTTGGAGCGCTGAAGGCCGAGCACCATGAGGGAACCGTAGTCGATGAGTCCGCTGATTGTGTCGGTCAGCTCAGCCCGTCCGCCGTAGGTTGTTTCGTGAATTGACACTTGATATTCGTTCATCAAGCCTACGATGCCGTATGTGTGGGCGACTTCGGGAATCTCTCCCAGGTAGTTGCCCGATTCGTAATGGTAGAGTGGATGCATGGCTCCGGCGGGGTGGTCGGCAGCTGGGATGACGCGGAGAGGCTCGAAGGAGCCGTAGCTGTCCTGGCTGTAGGAGATGATGACGCTGCCGTCCTTGGAGGCTTTCTTTCCGACTATGAGGTTGGTGCAGGCTGATGCGATTGAACATTGAACATTGAACATTGAACATTGAAAACCGATGAACAATGCTTCAAGAAATATTATGTATCTTTTCATAAGATGTAATTATGTGTATGATGGACTTTTTGTAGTTAACTACTTAACTACTGACTACCGATGAGAGAGGGGAAGTCCTCCCCTTTGGGGGAGTTAGAGGGGGCTTTTTGGGGGGAGTTAGAGGGGGGCCTTGATGATTAACTTGTCGCTGCCTGCGGCTTTGAAGCTCATGTCGAGTCCTTTCACGCTGTGGGTCAGTGCGCCGAAGGAAATGAAATCGACGCCGGCTTTGGCATAGGGTATCATTGTCTCGAAGGTGATGCCGCCGCTGGATTCTGTTTCGCATCGACCGGCGACTATCTCAACGGCCCGCTTGGTGTCCTCGGGGGTGAAGTTGTCGAACATGATGCGGTCGCAGCCTTCGGCAAGTGCTTCGTCCAGTTCTTTCCAGTTTCTGACTTCGCATTCTATTTTGAGGTTTTTGCCTTTTTCCTTCAAGTACTGCTTGGCACGACTGATGGCGTTGTGTACGCCTCCGCAGAAGTCGATGTGGTTGTCTTTGAGAAGTATCATGTCGAAGAGTCCGATGCGATGGTTCATGCCGCCGCCTATTCTGACGGCTTCTTTCTCGAGCATACGCATCCCGGGTGTTGTCTTGCGAGTGTCCAGGACGCGTGTCTTGGTGCCGGCATCGATGAGGGCTTGCTGATACTTGTGTGTCATGGTGGCTATGCCGCTCATGCGTTGAAGTATGTTGAGCATGAGGCGTTCTGTCTGCAGGAGGCTTTGCACCTTGCCGCGGACGCTCATCACGATGTCGCCGGGCTTGACGTGTGCTCCGTCCTCGATGTATGTCTCGACCTGCAGGTCAGGGTCGAAGCGGTGGAACACTTCCTTGGCAATCTCGTTGCCGGCAAAGATGCCTTCTTCCTTGATGAGAAGTTTGCTTTCGCCCATCTCGGTCGGGGGGATGCAGCAAAGGGTGGTGTGGTCGCCGTCGCCGATGTCTTCGGCAAAGGACAGGTCAATGAGCCTGTCGTTGAGTTCTTCTACTGATAACATCTTGTTTATTTACTATTTGACGATTTACTATTTGACGATTTATTTACAATTTAATTATTTGACGATTAATGGCGTCAGCTAATTATTCACTTTTCACTCTTCACTTTTCACTTATTCGTGATGATATGGTTCGCCGTTGAGGATGGTCATGGCTCTGTAGATTTGTTCTACGAAGAACATGCGTACCATCTGGTGGGAGAGTGTCATGCGGCTGAGGCTGACTTCTTCGTTCGCTTGTTTATGTATGTTGTCCGAGAAGCCGTAGGGCCCTCCGATGATGAAGACAAGGCGCTTCGGCCCGGCCGACATCTTCTTTTGCATCCAGGCGGCAAAGTCCATGCTGCTGCGTTCGCTTCCGTGTTCGTCGAGGAGCACTACGTAATCGCCTCCCTGAAGGCTCTTTTGTATCATTTCGCCTTCGCGCTGTTTCTGCTCGTTTTGGCTGAGTCCCTTGGTGTTCTTGAGTTCTGGGATGACCTCCACGGCAAAGGGTATGTAGTGACAGATGCGCTCTACGTACTCATTGGTGATGGCTTCGAAGCGCTTGTCTGTGGTCTTTCCCACCACGATGAGCACGCCTTTCACTGTTCGCCTCCTTCTTCCGTCGGTGCCACATATTCGTAGCAACCTGCATCGGGGCCTTCATCGGCGAGGCGGTTCACGCCTTTCCTGTCGAATTCCGGCAGGTCTTCAATGGTTGGGTCGGCAAGCGAACGGATCTGGCTGTCGGCCTTTGGCGTAAAGTCGTATATGTAGTTCTTCGTGTCGAAGCCCGTGAAGTTGTCTTGTCGGACGAATTTCCCTTCTTCGCTGTTCTTGTCCTGGTCGAAGATGTTGCCCACGAAGTGTTCCTCATCCTCTACGGCCGGCGTGTTGAGGAAGCAGTGGTGGAAGAGATAGTCGCACGTGTATTCGCCCAGAACGATGTTCTCGCCCATGATTTCATCGGCGCTGTAGCCCGTGATGACGCAGTTGACGAAGTATGCCTTGCGCAGCAAACCGTAGTCGCTTCCGTCGGCAGAACTTACGAGGTGGAGTGCGTTGCCTCGGTTGGCGCTGAATGGATAGAACTGTGCCAGCGTGCAATAGACGAAGATGTGGGAGCCGCCGTTGATGCTGACGATGTGCCCCAGCGTGTTGCTTATCTGTGTGTTGGTCACGTAGCTGACGCAGTTGTTGAGCTGCAAGCCGTCGCCGCCTATGTTATGCAGGATGCAACAGTCCAGTGTTACGGAAGGTTGTGTCTCGTCGGGAACGGTCTCTTCTGTGTCTTCACAAATGATGCCGAAGCATGAGCTGTGTATGTCGCACTGGAAGAGTTCGTTGCCGTAGCTGCCACGGTGAATGACGACACCTTCCCAGCGGCTTGGCGTGTTGTCGTAGCGAAGGTAGTCGAACATGTGGTCCATTCTGTCGCCTCTGAGGATGACGGGTTTCTCGATGCTGCCCTGAACGATGAGTTTTCCATAGACGTGGAGTGCGGCGTTGTCGTGGAACATGAGTGTTGTGCCTTCAGCAAGCGTGAGTGTGGCTCCGGGCTTCACGACGAGCGAGTCGTAGATGACGTAGGGCTTGTCGGACAGAAGTGTCTGGTCGGAGTCGATGACCAGTCCTCCCTTCTGGATGTAGGCATCGATGGCTCCGCCGGTTAGCACGACAGTTTGGGTGACGCCGTTCTCGAGTTGGAAGTGGAGCTTGTCCATGAAATAGAGCGGCTCGTTGCTACCCACTTCGGGAGGTGTCATCTCTATGCGCACCACGAGGCTGTCGTTCTTCAGCACCTCGAAGTCGTGCCACGCGCCTCCTGCGAGAAAGCGTCCGTCAACATTGACGCGGAAACGGCTCTCTGTGCCGCCTTCGAGCTGTATGGTATTGATGCGCATCCCGTCTTTGTTGTTGTTGAAGACGAAGAGTGTCTTTGTGCTGCTGGGGATGGTGCTGACAAGTGTGTCGAAGGCAATGGTGTCCTGCGAGAACACGAGCCGGAAGTTCGGGTCGCTCGAGAAGCTCTCGTAGTCGGAACAGGCAGCCAGTAGAAAGAATGAGAAAATGAAAAAATGAAAGAATGAAAGTTTTGTCCTTTCATTTATCATTGCTCTTTTTCTCTTTTCAATCTTAATTATAACATCCTTTATTCTTTTCATTCTTTCATTCCTTCATTTTTTTCATTTCTTGGGAGCTTCCTTGAGGATGGCGAGCAGGTGGTCCCAAACCATCTGGACGGTTGGGATGAGCAGTTTCTCGTCGGGGCTGTGTACGCCGCGGAGTGTCGGCCCCATGCTTATCATGTCCATACCGGGGAACTTCTCGCTGAAGAGCCCGCACTCCAGGCCTGCATGAATGCCGCGAACGATGGGTTCCTTCTTGAAGAGCTTCTTGTACTGTTCTACGGCGATGCGCAGGATTTCGCTGTTCGGGTTCATCTTCCAGCCCGGGTAGCCTTCGCCGATTTCTACTCTTGCCCCTGCCAGCTCGAAGGTGGCGGCAAAGGTGTTTGCCATGTTGACGCGGGCGCTGTAGATGCTGCTTCGCTGGCTACTGTTCACGTCGATTGTCTTCGTCTCGGGAACTTTGTGGATGCTTGCCAGGTTGCTGCTCGTCTCAACCATGTCAAGGTCCTGGCAGATGGCATATACGCCGTTATCTACAGCCTGGAGCGCCTTGACGAGTCGCTGTGCGCAATTCTTCTCGATTGCGCTCTTGGCTTGTTCTTCGCTCTGCAGTGCAAAGGCCATTGTCTTCTCCGTAACGGAGTATTCCTCTTCCACGTCAGCTTGATAGAGGTTCCAGTCGGCGGTGATGCTCTCCTTGTCCTTCGCTGGAACGGCGCAGAGGCACCATGCTTCGCGAGGGATGGCGTTGTGAAGTCCGCCTGCCTGTATGTCGATGAGCCTCAGGTCGTACTTCTGTTGGCTGGAGTAGAGGAAGCGAGCCAGGAGTTTGTTGGCATTGGCGCGTTTCTTGTTGATGTCGTCGCCGCTGTGGCCGCCTGTCAAGCCTTTGATGCTGAGCGAGAAGGTGAAGAAGCCTGCGGGCAGAGCCTCCTCCGTGTAGTCGAACCGGGCAAAGGTGCGGCAGCCTCCGGCACAGGAGACGAAGATTTCGCCCTCATCCTCGCTGTCGAGGTTGACCATCAGGCGGCCCGTCATGAAGTCCGGCTTCATGCCCTCGGCGCCCGTGAGGCCCGTCTCTTCGTCGCGAGTGAAGACGCATTCCAGCGGCCCGTGCTCGATGTCTGTGGCTTCGAGCAATGCCATCTCCATTGCCACGCCGATGCCGTCGTCGGCACCGAGCGTCGTGCCCTTGGCTTTCATCCATTCGCCGTCGATGAAGGTCTGGATGGCGTCCTTCGAGAAGTCGAACGTCACGTCGTTGTTCTTCTCGCACACCATGTCCATGTGGCTTTGCAGGACGATGGTCTGGCGGTCCTCCATGCCGGGCGTGGCAGGCTTGCGGATGATGACGTTTCCCGTTTCGTCGCGACGGGTTTCAAGATTCAGGCTCTTGCCGAAATCAAGCAAGAAGTCTATCATTCTCTCCTCGTGCTTCGACGGTCGAGGTATCTGGTTTACTTGTGCAAAGCACTTGAACACTCTTTGGGGGGCTAAAGACATTTTATCCATAATTCTTGTTTTTATCTATGAAAATAACTCGATATTCTTTTATATTATTGTATATTTGCACGACAAATATAATGAATTATGTTGAAACTTGCTCTACTAACGCTCGGATTTGTTGCCTTATCGGTCTTGTTTTTGTGCATCAAGATGCTTTTGAAGCCTGGAAGCCGTTTCGGAAGCACCCATATCGGCGGCAGCAAAGCCATGAGAGAGCGAGGCATTCATTGCGTTCAGAGCATGGATGCAATGGAGCGGAGGGAAAAGCGACATGCCAGTGAAAAAAGGCGGAACAATTAACTTTGGCGTCCAAGCCAAAGGCAGCCCCCCCTGAACCGCTCCTTTCCTTATCGTCACACACACCATGTTCTTTGCTTTTACATGTACAAGCAATTGCTTGTACATGTATAAGCAATTGCTTGTAC
>CAMKTM010000127.1 GCA_946415695.1 uncultured Prevotellaceae bacterium
GCCTGCTCGGCACACTTTATCATGTTCGAGATTTTAGCCGAAACGTCGTCTTCCTTCACCTTCTGCTCCAAGATACGGATGGCCGGGACGAACAGCACTTCCTCCACGTTGCTGTGGTTCAATAGCCATTCTTCATTATTATATATGTCGTAGAGCGTGGCCGTGAGCTGGTTGTTGGCAAGTCCGTTATGGGGCAGATACTTGATGATGATGTTCTTCAGCTCTTGGAACTTTCCTGTCGTGTCGCTATGATGTTTCGAGAAGATGTCAACATTATAGCCCGAGGTCTGTTCTCCCCGAAGCAGTGCCTCGACGTAAGGGAACAAAGTCTTTTCCTCGTACTTCATGTGGAGTTGGATGTCGTGGGCATATTCGTCGTAGAGGCGAAGGATGAGCCCCGCAAGGCCGTCGCCACGATGGAGCGATTCCTCGAGTTTGGTGCGGATGCTGGGCAATTGGAAGTCGAGGAAGTAGCGATGCGAAGCCTGCAGGTAGGCCAGCAATGTCTTCACCGAAATCCTGTCGTCGGTCTCCTTTGGCGTGAAGCCGTTGATGAGGAAATTGACGACCGTCAGGAACGTATAGCAGTCAACGTCCTGCTCGTTGCAGACCTCGCTGACCGTCTTGTCGCCAAACCCTAACCGTATGCCAAAGGCACTCAACCCCTGGAGCATGCTGTAGTTGTCGCTGATGAGGTCAATCATCTTGTCATCGGCCTCATAAAGTCTAACATTTACCATTTAATCATTTCTTGTATTCTTTAGAAACAAGGCGCGCTTTTAATGCGCGGAGTTCCATTTGTTTTTACCTGAAGGTGAATCTTTCTTTTATGTTTTCGCCTGCAAATTTACGATTTTTCCGCAAAACACACAATCCTTAATTGTAGGTATTCCTTATTCTTTAATCTTTAATCCCTAATCCCTTTATAGTATTCGGGTAATGACAACGGGGTACGATGGTTTGTGTCCCACGGGGAAAACACTTATTTTTAGGTATTGCCAAGTATATGAAAAGAAAGTAATTTTGCGCTCGAAATCAGTTAAAACTATAATGAAAAAGGGATTATTTGCAATTATTCTTTCCTTCTCGTTCCTGCCTTTCTTTGCTCAGGAAACAGAGGATGTAAGTGTGGATGTCACCACTGGCGCTTCGCAGCAAGTCCATAAGAGCAAGGCGAAGGAGAACCTGAACAAGTTCCTTTCGCGACTGCATATCGGGGGCTATGGCGAAGCGGTTATGACGCGCAACTTCTACAGCCAGAGCTTCAACCGCTACAAGAAGCCGGAGAACTTCAAGGACGACAAGAGCCACGGCCGCTTCGACTTGCCTCACATTTGCCTGAACATCGGCTACGACTTCGGCAAAGGCTGGACGATGGGCATGGAGGTGGAGTTCGAGCACGGCGGCAACGGCACTGCCGTGGAGATTGAAGCGGAAGAAGCTGGGGAATATGAGGCAGAAGTGGAGAAAGGCGGCGAGGTGAACATCGAGCAGTTTTGGATCAACAAAGAGTTCTGGGACGGAAAGTTCAACGTCAAGGCTGGTGAAATCATCGTCCCTATCGGCTATTCCAATGCCTTTCACGAACCCAATCAGTTCTTCACCGTCTATCGTCCTGAAGGCGAATACACCATCATGCCAAACACTTGGCATCAAGTCGGTCTCTCTCTCTGGGGACGTATCAAGGACTGGCGCTATGAGGCTCAGTTCCTGTCGGGACTGAACTCGGAGAGCTTCACGGCAGAGAATTTCGCACATTACGGAGCGACGAGCCCCTACGAGTTCAAGGTTGCCAACACCTTTGCCGGAGCTCTGCGCATTGACAACTATTCCGTCGAGGGTTTGCGCATCGGCTTGAGCGGCTATCTCGGCAACACTTTCCGTAACACCCTCCGCACCCCAGGCAGCAAATATGAGGACGTGGCAGGCCGGTTGGGCATTGTGGCTCTCGACTTCACGCTTAACCGCTGGAACTGGATCGTACGGGGAAATGTCGATTATGCCCACTTCAGCAATGCCGACGAAATATCCGCCTACAATCAGGCAAACTGGACGCACCACAAATATCAGGACGGCAATCCGCACCATTACACGAACATCGGCAGCAGTGCTTTGGCATACGGCATCGAGGCCGGCTATAACATCCTGAATTTCCTCCCATGCCGTTCTCCCAAGAAAGAAGGGAGACACAAACTGTTTCTCTTCGGACGCTTTGAACACTACAATACGATGGCTTCGGGCACCTACAAGTCGATGTACAAATACACAAAGCGGTACCGCTGTGCCTTTGGCCTGAACTATTCGCCCATCAAGCAAGTTACCATTAAAGGGGAATACTCCTATCGTTTCTTCGAGAAGCCCAACAACAACGGGCTCGCCTCGGACAGTCCCCTCTACAAACACCCCTACAACAACGAACCAAGCATCAGCCTGGGCGTGACTTATTGCGGTAAATTCCTATAGTGAGACACAAAACAACAACATTATTAATTTAATAAATGTGAGTACGATGAAAATCAAACTGTCGTTAGGATGAATTTCAATAACCCTGTAGGCTTGTTTCAATAAGAGCGTGCCTCGTTGGCAATAAGAGCGTGCCTCGTTGGCAATAAGAGCGTGCCTCGTTTATCGAGATGGCCTGTGAGGTGTTTGAAATTAGAAGACGAGTTTTTGTCGAACTCCGCTAATTTAGAAAAGCAATGAAACACAAGAATTATTTGAAAATGGCAGCCGTGGCTGTCGCACTTTCCGTGAGCTTCTCATCATGTTCGAAAGATGATGACGAAAACAACGTAACAATTGTTACTGGCACTCAAGCCGCCCTTGACCAAGCATGCAATGATTGGAAGACGGCTCGAGCAGACTGGGAGAACTCCGAGGCTTTCCTCTTCGGAGCCGCCGACGTCTATTCCATTGATCCGCACACCGACACATGGCCTGTTGCCGCAAACGACCTTGCCGATGTTTTGCGCGACGAGAAGGCAATGTCTAATCTCGACGACTTCATCAAGACAGCCAATTCCGGCATCCTCGGCTACCACGGCTTGGAGTATGTGCTTTTCAGGGGAGGACAGCCCCGACAGATAAGTCAGATTACAAACCTCGAGTACAACTACATCTGCGCCGTAGCCAAAGACCTCTACAATGCCACGGCAACGCTTGAGGCCGCTTGGGATTCCAAGGAAAGCAATACGGAGCGCCATCAAATAGCGCTCACCTACGTTGCCACGCACAATTCCATCAACGACGAAGGCAATGCCGAAGGTGCGCTCGGCTCGTTCCAGAACTTCGGAAAAGCCTTCAAGAACCCAGGTTCAGGAGATTGGGCAACGGCTCTTGAAGCAACCCTCGAGATTATCTCCGGTTGTCAGGACATCATCGGCGAGGTGGGCGACTCGAAAATAGGTTTGCCCTATACGGGCGAGGACGCCACATACATCGAATCGCCCTACGCTTACAACTCCATTACGGACTTCTACGACAACATCGTTTCGTGCAAGAATGCCCTCTACGGACAGAAAGGAGCAACCGCACCGAACGACAAATCATTGATTTACTTCTGCCTGAATTCCGGCAATTCCACGCTCGTCAATCAAGCCAATGCCGTTGTGTCGAAGCTCGATGTGGCTCTTGCGAAAATAAAGGCAATGAAAGCTCCTTTCGCACTTTACTATTCCGACGCTTCATGCAAGATAGCCATCGACGCCCTGGGAGAACTGGACGATGCACTTGGCGCTCTTTCCGAGACGCTGAACGGCTATGCTGGCAATGAAACCGTCGAAGCGCAGTGCAAAGTCATCAACGAGAACTATGTGGACAATGTCGTGCTCGCCACCTATCGCGCATTGGCAGACAACGCACAGACCCTCTATCAGTCGATTGTAAAAATAAAGAACTAAAGCCATGAAGTACTTCAAGCTATCCAATTTCCTACTTTTCTCACTTTCCTGCTTCCTTTTCAGCTGTGCCGACGAAGAAGAGGAAACGGCGCCACTCACTTGGGATATTGGCAACCCAACGGCTACCAACTACTCCGAGGACTACTACGCAGGCGGACTGCTCGGCACCACTTCCGTCAATACAGCCACAGCCTTCGAGCAACCCACGAAAGCCGTGGAGAACGCAGGCATGATGACAGCCTTCAACGAAGGCGAATACCTCTTCGAGAAAGACTACAACACCAATACGGAAGGGGCGTTTCGCGGTCTCGGCCCCGTCTATGTGCGTCGCGGCTGTCTCTATTGCCATCCCGGCTACGGCCACGGAGCAAGACAGACGGAATACAAAGCCGACATGCACCGCAACGGCTACCTGCTCGTCATCTACGACAAGACCACAAATGCCTACATCCGCAGCGTGGCGGGAATGCCTCAGACCGGTGCCGTCAAGCCCTTCAAGGCTCCCATCGACGAAAACCAAATCAAGATCTCGTGGAACAACTACACCGACGAATGGGGCAATCATTTCCCCGACGGCGAGACCTATTCCCTCATCTATCCAGAAGTGAGCATCCCCTATGCTGCCTATTATGCCCCGGTAGTGGTGCAAAGGAGCGGAGCCGACGTAGAGCTGTCTGAAGCAGAATACAACAACGACATTGGCGTGCTGCTGGAATCCACCATCGGCATCTATGGAACAGGCCTCACCGATGCCATCCCCGACGAAGAAATCACTGCACAATGGAAGGCAGAAAGCGAGTACTTCAAGAGCATCGGCCGCACGGATGCGCTGAACCCAGCCATGTGGAACAGCGCCACAGACACCTGGAACAGCTACTACAGCAACGCACTGCAGGGTGACGGAACAAAATATGTACGCCGCTACACCTACGCCATGTCGCGCGGCCCGATACTCGATGCAGCAGGTGCCAACGCCATCTGGAACATCACCAACGTGACCCGTTCCGACCGTCGCTACCACTACCTTGACCTTGCCGGCAAGTACTATGCTACAAAATCCTCGCAAGACCCCGAAGTACAAGCAGGCTTCACCGAATACATCAACCG
Organism: uncultured Prevotellaceae bacterium; assembly: GCA_946415695.1. Taxonomy (GTDB): domain Bacteria; phylum Bacteroidota; class Bacteroidia; order Bacteroidales; family Bacteroidaceae; genus Physcousia. The sequence goes on from CAMKTM010000127.1 coordinate 5,007, forward strand.
CATTGACCCGTCAAAAGCTCATCCCGAATGGCACACCGGCAACCTCGAACAGGACATCTACACCTACCTGACCAGCAAGTCGCTTGATGCAGAAATGACAGACGCTCAATACAAGAATCTGATGATATGGCATCGAGGATTAGCAGTGCCTGCCGCGCGTAACACCACGACCGAGAACTTCAAAAAAGGAAAAGAACTCTTCACGCAGATTGGTTGTGCCGCCTGCCACCGTCCTTCGTGGCAGACAGGCGAAGACCACATACAAGACCCTGCCAAGTTCTTCCTCTCGGACAACGACATGCCCCGCTATCCCAACCAAAAGATTTGGCCTTATACCGATTTCGTTCAGCACAGGCTTTGGATGAAGAACGACATTCGCACGGGCTGGTGCCGCACCACGCCTCTTTGGGGAAGAGGCTTGGCAGCAAAATGTGGCAGCGGGACGGAGCGTCTGCACGATTGCCGGGCACGAAGTGTCGTCGAAGCCATCATGTGGCACGGCTGCCGCAACGAAGGAGGCACGAGCGATGCCTACAATTCTGTCGTCAAGTTCCGAAACCTTACAAAACAGGAACGTGATCAAATAACCTTTTTCATTGAATCCATTTGAAAACAGTAACTAAAAAACTGACAATTGCCCTATACATGCTCATAATAGTGTGTATAGGGCTTGCCACTGTAATAGAGAAATTCCGAGGCACAGCATTCGTCGGCGAACATATCTATGGCGCTTGGTGGTTCGTGACGCTATGGGCAGGACTGACGGTAACGGCCCTGGCTTATATCCTGAAGCAACGACTTTACAAGCGCCTGGCTGTCATGCTGCTGCACGTATCGTTTGTGGTCATACTGGTAGGCGCTCTTACGACTCATCTCTTTGCCCGCAGAGGCACAATCAGGCTCAGAACAGACATAACGGAAAACACATTTGTCAATAAAGACAATAAAGCCGAGCATTTGCCATTCTCCTTAACACTTAAAGCGTTTCGCATCGTCAACTATCCAGGCACTGATGCTCCGCTTGACTACCAAAGCATCATTTCAAGCGAAGCGGGAGAGATTGTAGTTTCAATGAACAATATCGGCCACATCAATGGCTATCGTCTTTATCAATCAAGCTACGACTCCGATGGAGAAGGCGTAACTTTGGGAATTAACTACGACCCCTACGGCATTGCCATCACTTATTTCGGGTATCTCATGCTCCTGTTGAGCATTATCGCAACATTGCTCTCGAGCAAGACACAAATGCGAACGCTCTATCGTAAAGCAATGACGGCTCTGGTGCTTTTGTTTTGCATCAATGCCAACGCTGCCGACGGTCTGCAAACAGTAGATAAGGACATCGCCCATCGCATAGGCACCATAAATGTGCTATACAACAACCGCATCTGTCCGCTCAACACTGCCAGTACGGACTTCGTGACCAAGCTGACTGGCAGAGCATCATGGGAAGGTTTCAGTGCCGATGAGATATTCATAAGCTGGCTTATCTACTACTCCCCTTGGGAACAGCAGAAACTGATTCGGGTGAAAAGCAAAGAGGTTCAGAAACTCCTGGGCATTGAAAATGAGTGGGCTTCCTATAGCGATTTCCTGAACGAGTATCACGAATACAAGTTGCAGGATGCCGTCTCGGCCATATGGACAGGTCACGCCACAGCCAATCGTAAAGCCTTGATTGATGCAGATGAGAAATTCCATCTGATAGAAATGTTCTATCAAGGACAATTCGTCAGGATGTTCCCCTATAAAAGCGACGAAGGCGTCAACTGGTACACGCCTGGCGGTCAGTCGTTGCCTAAGGAA
>CAMKTM010000128.1 GCA_946415695.1 uncultured Prevotellaceae bacterium
AATTGCACGTACATGTAAAAGCAATTGCTTATACATGTACAAGCAAACAACATGCCGTGTCGCATTCTGCTATTTTCTGTTGTCTATGGGGAAAGAATCCGCATTCCTCTTGCCCCCAGCCCATTGCCCCTCGCCAATTAGAGGGTAAGACTGTGGGTGATGCCCTCGGGAAGTTCCTCCTGATAGTGCGTCACCATCACGAGCGTCTTGTGGGGGCGTTCACAGAAACACTTGATGATCTGCCGGACAAGGGAGCGATTCTTATCGTCGAGACCATGGAGAGGTTCGTCGAGGATAAGCAGTTCCGGGTCTTTCACGAAGGCGCGAGCCAGCAGGCAAAGCCGTTGCTCGCCGCTACTGAGCTGCAGGAAGGAGCGGTCGGCCAGCGCCTCAACGCCGAAGACGCGCATCCAGTCAAGGCAAAGGCCACGCTGCTCGGGACGGGGACGCACGTAGAGGCCGATGGAATCGCTCAACCCGCTCGCTACCACATCGATAGCGGGTATGTCTTTCAGATAGGCACGATGCATTTCGGGACTGACATAACCGATGTGCCGCTTTATCTCCCAGATGCTTTCGCCCGTGCCGCGACGATGTCCGAAGAGCTCGATGTTGCAGGCATAGGCTTGGGGATTGTCGGCACAGACAAGGCTGAGAAGCGTACTCTTGCCCGAGCCGTTAGGTCCGCTCAAAGCCCACCGCTCGCCTTCGTGAACAGTCCAGTTGAGAGGTTTCAGGATGGTACGGTCGCCATAGCGGATGCTTACGTCGCGAAAACGCAATATCTCTCCCCCGTCGGACGGATAGAAGTCGGTTTCCTTTAAGTTGCGGACGGGCAAGCCGGCAATCCAATCTGCGGTTTCGCTGTTCAGTTTAGGCTGAGGCTCGGCGGCATATTGCTCGCGATACTCAGCAAGCGTCATCTTTGGCAGCAACCGAAGGCGTTCGACAGGCAGGACGTGGGTGATGAAGTCGGGAATGTCATTACGCTTGCTCAGGACAAGGATGACGAGCAGGGAAGTCTCTTTGGTCAGCGTTTCCAGCAGGTTTCGGAAGTCGGTTCTGGCTTGAGCGTCGAGGCCGATGAAAGGGTTGTCGAGGATGAGGACACGGGGGTTCGAGGCAAGCACCTTTGCCATTTGGAACTTACGGAGCTCGCCGCTGCTGAGGGAGATGATGCGTTTCGAAAGAGAAGATTGAAGAGAGAAGAGTTGAGAGTTGAGTGTTGAGAGTTGAGAGTGAAGCGTTTGGAGTGAAGAGTGAAGAGTGAAGAGTGAAGAATCAGAGTTACCTTCACCCTCCAATAACTTACTTTCATTCTTCACTCTTAATTCTTCACTCTTCACTCTTAGTTCTTCACTCTTCACTCCCAACTCTCTCCCCAGGACTTCACCGACCGTGGGGGCATCATCCGAAATGTCGTGCAGGTTCCAGCGCTGCTGATAGTAGTATGTGCCGTCCTGTTCGCCATAGGAATCGCGGAAAGAGATGTACTTCAGGTTCTCGCTGACGAGGCGCGACTCGCTGGGCGAGAAATCGTATTGCACCTCATTCAGGAGCAAAGGATAATGGCCTGTCAGCACCTCCACAAGGCGCGACTTGCCGGCTGCATTGTCGCCCACAATGGCAATCTGCTCGCCTCGGTTTATCTCGAGGTTAATAGGCTCTGCCATTCGCCAAAGCGGATGACGCGCCACACCATTGGCAACACTGATTATTGGACTTTTGACCATTGAACATTAACCATTGAACATTGAACATTATTTCTCCCTCCCTTTAAGGGAGGGTTGGGGAGGGTCTTGGAGTTAGAGGGGGCTTTTTTTAACTCTCTCTTTATTCTTATTCACGAAATCAGCCCAGCCACGATACTTGTGGTCGCTTTCTGGCTTCCCCATCTGAAGGAAATGGCAATAGGCAGCGCCAAGCGCATCCGAGGCATCGAGGAACTTGCCCATCTCCTCCTTCTCGACATGAAGCATACGCCGCAACATGTCGGCCACCTGCTCCTTGCTGGCATTGCCGTTGCCCGTAATAGCCATCTTAATCTTCGCAGGTGCATACTCCGTGATGGGCACTTGCCGCTGAATAGCCGCAGCAATGGCAACGCCCTGGGCACGCCCCAGCTTGAGCATACTCTGTATGTTCTTGCCGAAGAAAGGCGATTCGATAGCCATGAAGTCAGGCAGATAACCCTCGATGATGCTGCACACACGCTCGTAGATATGCCCGAGCTTGAGATAAGGGTCGGCAAACTTACGCAAATCGATAACTCCCAAAGCAAGCATCTCCGCCTTCTTGCCATCGACGCGCAACACGCCGTAGCCCATGATGTTCGTGCCCGGGTCTATGCCAAGAATGATTTGTTCCATTTGCCCATATTTGCCTTTTCGAAGTGCAAAAGTACGAAATAAATGTCAAAAAATGGGCATTATTGCGAATTATTATGAATAATGAATAATGAATTGTGAATTATTTCATAACTTTGCAAAGCAAAAAGCGAACAAAAACAAACAAAATAATGAAAAAGATACTCGTACTTGCTTTGACCGCATTCTCAATGGCGGGTGGTCAATGGTCAACGGCTTCTGCTCAGACGCAGAAGCAGAAAGTAAACGTCAGCGAAGTTCAGGCCGTCGCTAAGACTAAAGCCGAGAACTATGCAGAAATAACATTCGACACTTTGCGTCACGACTTCGGCAAGTTCTCGAAGAGCGAGCCGCTGGTGCATTGCTCCTTCCCCTTCACCAATACCGGCACCGCACCGCTCATCATTCACCAAGCCTTTGCAAGCTGCGGCTGCACCATCCCGACCTACACGAAGGAACCCGTCAAGCCTGGCGAGAAAGGGATTATCGACGTGACGTATGACGGTACGGACAAGTTTCCGGGACATTTCCAAAAGACAATAACCATCCGCTCCAATGCAATCAACGAAGTGGTACGCCTCACCATTGAAGGCACGATGGAGTAGTATCCTCCTGCTGCTCTGCCTTTCAACCTTATTTATAAATGCGAGAGAGGATTGGAACCCCTTGGCACAGGAAGAAGCCATCGTGACGAGCGGCAATGCTCGTTTCACGGTTCTGACGCCAAGACTTATCCGCATACAGTACAGCACCAGCAGACTCTTTGAGGACCGCGCCACCTTTGCCGTCGTCAACCGCCGTCTGCCGCTGCCTGCCTTTACTTGCAGCGAAGAGGACGGCTACCTCATCATCCGCACCGACTCGCTCACCTTGCGCTACAAAGTGGGGTCGCGAATCCAAAAGCAACACAAGAACAGCAACACTCTTGGCATCACTTTCCAAATGAACGGACGCCAAATCCTTTGGTATCCCGGCAAGGACGATGCCCTTAACCTGCTCGGCACACAGCGCACCCTCGACGGCGACATCGGCGACACACATCGCGTTTCCCTCGAGAAAGGTCTGCTTTCGCGCGACGGCTGGGCTATCCTCGACGAGTCGCCAAGCACTCAAAGAGGCGATGGCAGCCGCTCTTTCCCGTTCGAAGGAGAAGTGGATGGCATTCCATGGTTCGGCAAGCCTCTCGACGCGAACGCTATCGACTGGTACTTCTTCGGCTACGGGCATCAATACAAGGACGCGCTCGGCGACTATGTCCGCATCGCTGGCCGCCAGCCTTTGCCTCCGAAGTATATGTTCGGCTATTGGTACAGCAAGTATCAAGCCTATTCGCAAAACGAGGTCCAGCAGTTAATCAAGGACATGGAGAGCTACGATGTGCCGCATGATGTGCTGATGATTGATTGCGACTGGCATCAGAACTCCTGGACGGGATGGACTTGGAACAAATCCCTCTTCCCGAATCCTGCCACGCTCCTCAACTGGATGCACTCCCACAAGACAAAGACAGCCCTCAACCTTCATCCGGCCGACGGCATCGGATCGAGCGACGACAACTTCTCGAAGATTCGTAACGACATGGGGCTCGATGCCAGCGTCACCACTGTTCCCTGGCAACTGGAGGACTCCACTTTCTACCGCACCTTCTTCAAGAACCTGATGCGTGTCCGCGAGAAGCAAGGCGTCGATTTCTGGTGGCTGGATTGGCAGCAAGACCTTACGAGCAAATACATTACGGGTCTCGGGCAGACGTTCTGGCTCAACCATGTCTTCTATAACGACATGAGACTGAACCGTACCGACCGCCGCCCCGTCATCTTTCATCGGTGGGGCGGAATGGGGAGCCACCGCTACCCTATCGGCTTCTCGGGCGACACCTTCGCCACCTATGGCACTTTGCAATTCGAGAGCTACATCACGGCCACGGCTGCCAACGTCTGCTTCGGCTATTGGGGCCACGACGGAGGCGGTTATCTGCAACCCAACAACATCAGCACAGACCCCGAACTGGTGCTGCGCTGGATGCAGTTCTGCGTCTTCCAGCCCATCTTCCGCACGCACGGCTCAAGCCAAAGCGGCAGCGAGCGCCGAATATGGAAATTCTCGAACCTCGACCTTCAGAGGAAAGCCTTCAAGCTCCGCTACACGCTTGTACCTTATATTTATACAGCGGCTCGTCAGGCTTACGACACAGGCGTATCCATCTGCCGTCCGCTCTACTACGAATGGCCGGAAGAAAACAAGGCCTATTCCGTAGAAGACGAATACCTCTTCGGCGACGACATTCTCGTTTCGCCCATCTCGACGCCTTCATGCAGCGACGGCACAAGCGAACGCAAGACTTGGCTGCCCGACGGATTTTGGTACGATGTCTGCCGCGACCGTATGCTCTGCGGAGGACACACCATCACGGACCAGTACGACCTTTCCGAGATTCCATACTTCATTCGCCTTGGCAGCATCATTCCCTGCAACCCTGCCCTCTCGAATCTGAAGACCGAACCCTCTTCGCTCGTGCTTTGGGTCATTCCGGGAGACGATGGCGAAGGCAAGCTTTACGAGGACCAGGGCGACAGCGAAGGCTATAAAGATGGCGAGTTCGCAACGACCCGCTTCTCGCAGACCCGCTCCAGCCTGGGCACCACGCTCACCATCCATCCCCGCCAAGGCAGCTATGCCGGAATGCCTGGCAGCCGTGCCTGGCAGATAGTTTTCTTCTCTATGGAAGAGCCGACAGAAGTCCGCATCGATGGCGAAGAGACAACAGGCTGGACTTACGACGGACAGCTTCACCGCCTCTTCGTCGATGTGCCTTCCCGCCCCTGCGCACAGGCCACCATCGTCAGCGTCAAAGAGAAAGAAACAGGCATTGAGGAATTTGACAATTTGACAATTGAACAATCTGACAATTGCCAAATCTTTGACCTCGGCGGCCGAATGGCGGGTGGTCAATGGCGGGTGGTTAATGGTCAATCGTCAAATTGTAAATTGTCAAATTGTCAAATCCATGTCCCGGGTGGCATCTACATTCAGAACGGCACTAAAATCCTCAAGCCATGAAACGCCTCACTATACTTTTCTTGCTCCTTGCCCCATGCACCTTGCCCCATGTGTCGGCACAAACCGACCGCTATTGGGCAGTGGGGACAGCAGTGCCTGGCGGCATTCAGGAGCTGACGCCCTTTCCGGGCAAGCAGTACAAATACACGGGGCGCCTCGTCGAAGGCGGTACGCTTCGTTTCCGCAACATGGCAGAACACACAGGCACCGCTGTTCGCTACCTCAAGCCGACCTACGAGGATGCCTACGCCGTGACGAACCCCACGCCCTTCACCCTCGTGCGCGACTCTGCGGCAAGCCTTTGGACTGTGCCTCTGACCGAAGACGTCTATCGCATTACCCTCGACCTCAATGCCAAGACGCTCACCGGCGAACTCTTCCGTCCCTGGAACGAGCTCTTCATCGTGGGCGGCGCCACAGAATGCGGCTGGGTGACCTACACCTTCCTGCCCTTCACCCGCGACGAGGACGAAGTCTGCGCCTGGGACTGGACGGGCGAGCTGCGCGAGCGTCAGGAACATGGCGAGCCGCGCCGCTTCAAGTTCGAAGGGCAAAACGCATGGGAGCCAAAAGTGCTGCATCCCTTCACCAGCGACGAGGACATCCTGCAGAGCACACAGCTCCTCACAGGAGGCAGCATCGACCATAAGTGGAGCATCACGAAAGAGGGCTACTACCACATCCGCGTCGATGTCTTTCGCGAGACCGTCCGTGCCGAATACCTCGGCGACAACCCCACCGAAGCCCCAACAGGCATCGAGGAATTTGACAATTTGACAATTGAACAATCTGACAATTGCCAAATCTTTGACCTTGGCGGCCGAATGGTCAATGGTCAATGGTCAATGGCGGGTGGCATCTACATCGTGCGTACTCCCGACGGGAGGACAATCAAAACCATCATAAAGTAACGCCGAAAAAAGACATCGGCCAAGGGGGCGTTGTTTGCTTCTACATGTACGTGCAATTGCTTGTACATGTAAAAGCAATTGCTTGTACATGTAAAAGCAAAGAATTCAGAAAGCGATGTGGCTCACTTCGCCAGCACTTTCCTTGCTGTGCCGCCTTGCGTGTGAATGATGTTCACGCCGGGTTTTGGTGAGGAGAGACGTCGGCCGCAAAGGTCATAGCATTTACTATTTAACGATTTACCATTTACGATTTGACCATTTTGAATTTCCTTGATGCCGGTGGGCAAGCCGTCGAGGCAAATGTCGTAACAGAAGTTGGCGATGTCGGGTTCGCCGGTAAGGACGAGGCTTGCTTCGTAGGGCTGCAAGACGGGGCTGTCTGCGCTCCTCTCCAGGCGCTCGCCTTGCGGAAGGTAATAGAGACGGCCGTCCGCCGCGCCAAGTGCAGGGAGCAGGGAGGCGA
>CAMKTM010000129.1 GCA_946415695.1 uncultured Prevotellaceae bacterium
GCAATTGCTTTTACATGTACAAGCAAAGAACGGGCCGTGCCGTGTCAAGGGAAAGGGAGAGTTGGCTCAGCCGATTTATTTCGCGAAGTTGCGGGAGGCGAAGGGTAGAGCTGTGCGCAATGCCGTGTGCCAGTACTCCCAGTTGTGGACGCCGTTGCGGACGCGCAGCTCGTCGTGTATGCGGGCCGAGCGCATCAGCTGATGCATGCGGACGCTCTGGTCGAAGAGGAAGTCGTCGTCGCCGCAGTCGAAAAACCACTTCACGGTGCGGAGCCGTTCCTTCGTGGCATCGTCAGCCTGCTCCACGAAGCGCAAGGCGCTGTGCTCCCGGACGGCTTCGGTCACGTAGTAGCGTTTGTCCTTCCGGTCGCCGGGACCGACTTCTTTTCTCTCGTTGTCGAGCCAAGGGCTCATGGCATAGCAGGAGGAGAACATGTCGGGATGCCTCTGGCAATACACCGTGCTGCCGCCGCCGCCCATCGAGAGACCCATCACGGCGCGGTGCTCCTTGTCGCCCACGGCACGGTACTTCTGCTCGACGGTCGGCAGGAGTTCCTGGAAGAAGAAGTCCTCGTACGACCAGCCCGGCATGTTGAAGTAGCCGTTCCACGTGTTGCGGGTGTCGGGGCCGCCGGCATTGGGCATGATGATGACGACGGGCACGCATTCGCCCGACCCGATGAGTTCGTCCACGACGGTCTGCATCTGCCCTCGGTCGCGCCAGGCCCGATAGTCGTCGCTCAGGCCGTGGAGCAGATAGATGACAGGATAGCGTTGGCTTTCATTCCTGCCGAACCCGTCGGGCAAATAGACGTTCAGAAGCACGTCATCACCCAGGATTTTGCTCTTCACGGTGTCCGTCACGATACGTCCCGCCATCATCGGCAGGCAACAGATAAGCAGCAAGGCTGCAAGAACAGTTTTCTTCATAGTGTTATTCATTTTGCTTCATAAAAGTTTGTATGGCTGGCAACATCCCATCGGCCTTCTCGCGCCCCATAGCATAGACACGGCGCATCTTCTGCTCCTTCTGCTCGGTGCGGCCGATGGGCAGGGTGTCCTGCGGATAGATGAGGAGTATGTTGCCCTGCCGTTCCTGCTCTTCGAGGTAGGTCAACTCGTCGTTGTACATCAGATGACGGCGCGACATGGCCTCCACAATAGCGGGATAGCGGCGCATGAACAGGTGGAAGAGCGGCATGAGCTTTGTCCGCTTCTTGAAAAAGCCCTTGGGCTGCGTCAGGATGACGATGTTGCGTCGAAAGCCCTGTGCTTGGAAGTAACGCAATGGGATGGAATCGCTGATGCCGCCGTCGAGCAGAAGATGTCCGTCGAGGCTGACGGGACGCGACACGAGCGGCATGGAGGCGGAGGCTCGAATCCAGTCGAGACCTTCATCATTCATGGCATCCAACCGCTTATAGACGGGTTCGCCCGTCAGCGCATCAGTGCAGACGATGTGGAACTCGGAAGGGTCGCTGTTGAAGGCGTCGAAGTCGAAGACATCCAGCTCGTTGGGCAACGTGTGGTAGCTGAACTCAGCCGCCACGAGGTCGCCTGTGCGCAGAAGGCTCCGCAGCCCCATGTATCGCGGGTCGTCCTTGAAGCGAAGGTTGTAGCGCAGCACGCGCCCCACCTGGTGCGACTTGTAGTTGCAGCCAAACGTCGCTCCTGCGGACACACCTACAATGCCGTCGAAACGGATGCCATGCTCCATCATCACATCCATCACGCCAGCCGTGAACAAACCGCGCATTCCGCCGCCTTCAAGTACCAATCCTGTCTTCATCGCTGCAAAGATACAACAAAATTCTTAATTCTTCTTTCTTAATTCTTAATTATTTGTTGTACCTTTGCAGCCGATATGAAGAACTTTAACGAATTAGGGCTTGCCGAACCTTTGCTGCAAGCCATCGAAGAGTTGGGCTACGAACACCCGATGCCCGTGCAGGAGGAAGTCATCCCGCACCTGCTGAACAACGACACAGACCTCATCGCCTTGGCACAGACAGGCACCGGCAAGACGGCCGCCTTTGGGCTGCCGCTGCTGCAAAAGCTGGCCCCCTCCCCGCTCCCCCTTTGGGGGAGTGCTTTAGATGGCGAGTCAGCAGAGAATATGGCACTCCCCCAAAGGGGGAGCGGGGAGGGGGCTTTTGCTCTCATCCTCAGCCCCACACGCGAACTCTGCCTGCAGATAGCGGACGACTTGGAAGGCTTCAGCAAACACCTGCCCGAAGTGAACATCCTTGCCGTCTATGGCGGCACAAACATCGAGCCGCAGATACGCGCCCTCAAGCACGGAGCCGACATCATCGTGGCCACACCAGGCCGACTCATGGACCTGATGAAACGCGGCGTGGCAGACCTCTCGCAAGTAAAGTACGTTGTCCTCGACGAAGCTGACGAAATGCTCTCGATGGGCTTCCAGGAAGACCTCGACAGCATCCTCGAAGGCATCCCAAGCGAACACCGAACGCTCCTCTTCAGCGCAACGATGAGCAAGGAGATTGAAAGCATTGCACAGAACTACCTGAAAGACGCACAACAGATACAGATAGGCAGTCGCAACGAAGGCGCAGAGAACGTCAACCATATATATTATATGGTACACGCGCGAGACAAATACCTTGCCCTCAAGCGCGTGGTCGATTACTATCCGCGCATCTACGCCATCATCTTCTGCCGCACACGACTGGAGACGCAAGAGGTGGCGGACAACCTCATCCGCGACGGCTACAACGCCGATGCACTGCACGGCGACCTCTCGCAGCAACAGCGCGACCTCACGATGCAGCGCTTCCGCCGTCACCGCATACAGCTACTCGTGGCTACTGACGTGGCAGCCCGAGGCCTGGATGTTGATGACCTGACGCACGTCATCAACTATGGTATGCCGGACGACGTAGAATACTACACCCACCGCTCCGGCCGCACAGGACGTGCAGGCAAGAAAGGCACAAGCATCTGCATCATCAGCATGCGCGAGCGCAGCAAGATAAAGCAAGTTGAAAAGGAGATACAAAAGACCTTCGAGCAAGGCACACTGCCCGAGCCTCGCGACATCTGTACCAAGCAGCTTTACCACGTCATCGACGAAATCGAACGCATCGAAGTCGATGAGGAAGAGATAGCACCCTTCATGGACGAAGTGCAGAGACGATGGGAATGGCTCGACAAGACCGACCTCATCAAGCGCGTGCTTTCACGCGAGTTCGGACGCTTCCTGAAATACTATGCAGTGGAAGCCCCGCTTTCATCCCCCCAAGAGGGAGAAAAGTCATCGCGCTCAAAGAAAGACAAGAAAAGAGGAACCGAGGAAGGATATGTCCGCCTCTTCCTCAATGTCGGCAAGATAGACGGCATGTATGCCCGTGAGATTATCGGTCTGCTCAACAAGAACGTACAAGGCGAAAAGGTGGCCGTCGGGCGCATCGACCTGATGAAGAACTTCTCCTTCATCGAGGTGAAGCAGGAAGACCTGAACCGCGTGCTCAAGGGCTTGAGGCACGGCGTGACGGTGAAGGGAAGGAGTGTGGTCTGCGACTTGGCAGCCCCCTCTCCCACCCCCTCCCCCGAAGAGAAAGACCATCCCAGGCCATCCCTTAAAGGGAGGGAGGAAAAAGTCAAACCTCGTCCGCCCAAAAAGTCCGCCCACTCCAAGGAGAAGTCAGAAAGGGTGCGTCCTTCCCGCGAGGAGCGTGGCTACACAGAGCCTCGCGGCCGCAAGTTCAAAAAGGAGGACTGGATGAAGTTCCTCCACCCCGACAAGCCAACGAAGAAGAACGAGCTGAAAGGCGAAATGCCCGACTTCAGCGAAGAAGGCTGGGCAAGAAGAAAGCCAAAAAAGAAAAAGTAATAACCATCAGAACACTCCGATTACTCCTAACCCTCGAAAAATCCTTATGAAAAAGATAATCCTATGCGCCTTGTGCGCCATTTCGCTCCTTTCCCGTGCCGACGAAGGCATGTGGATGTTGAACCGCATCGACAGCAAGACAGCCAAAGCCATGAAAGGTCTTGGCCTCAAGCTCACACCCGAACAGCTCTATAGCACAGAACATGCCAGCCTGAAGGACTGCGTGGTCGATTTCGGCGACTTCTGCTCGGGCGTCGTGGTGAGTCCCGACGGACTGGTCTTCACCAATCACCACTGCGGCTACGGTGCCATACAGCAGCTCTCTACGCCGGAGGACGACATCCTCACCAACGGCTTCGTTGCCCATTCCCGCAAGGAGGAGCGTCCTGCCGAAGGACTCTTCGTGAAGTTCCTGGCGCGGACAGAGGAATGCACGGGCCGCGTCATGCAGGGCCTCAATGAGGTCTATGAAGCACATCCCGACGAATCGACCGCAGAGCTTGACAAGCAATACCTCGACAGCATCATGGGAGCCGTGGAGAGGGAACTGCAGCAAACCGAACCAGGACTGGACTGCATGGTCAAGGCATACTACGAGAGCAATGCCTTCTACGTGAGCTACTACAAGGTATATCGCGACATTCGCCTCGTCTTCACTGCCACAGAGACGATGGGCAAGTTCGGCGGCGACACCGACAACTGGATGTGGCCGCGGCAGACGTGCGACTTCAGTGTGTTCCGCATCTATGCCGACGCCAGCGGAGAGCCTGCCGACTACAGCGAGGAGAACGTGCCTTTGCACCTCGACAACTATGCCCGCATCGCCATGAAAGGCTACCGTAACGGCGACTTCTGCATGACGGTGGGCTACCCGGGCAGCACAAGCCGCTACATGAGTTCGTGGGGCATCGACGAGCGCGTGAATGCCCGCAACGTCAGCACCATACAGGTGCGCGGCAAGAAGCAGGACGTGTGGAAGCGCTTCATGGACGCCGACCGCGCCGTGGGCATCAAGTATGCCAGCAAGTGGGCAAGCAGCAGCAACTACTGGAAGAACAGCATCGGCATGAACAAAGCCATCGCCGACCTTAACGTCATTGCCCAGAAGCAGCAGCTCGAGGACAGGATACGCCAATGGTATGGCGACAGGAAAGACCTCTCCGACCGTTTCGGCAGGATGTTCGCAAGGCTTAAGGATGCGTATGGCCGGCGGCGCGACGACGTCTATGCGATGGGCTTCTTCCGCGAGACATTCGTGCGCGGCATCGAGCTTTATCGCATTGCCAACATGCTCAACAACATGCCGCCCGACGCCGACAGCACCGAGGCGGCCCGAGTGCGCAGCAACATGGAGACCTTCTTCAAGGACTATGATGCCAAGCTGGACGAAGCCACGATGGCGGCCTTGCTGAAGAATTACCGCGAGCAGGTGACGGAGCGTCGCTACTGGCCCGAGTGCTATGCCGTCATCGACAGCCTCTATGGCGGCGACGAAGCGGCTTACGCCCACGATGTCTTTGCCAAAACCATCTGCTTAGCCCCCTCGGCTGTTGACAAAGTACTTGCCGACAGCACATTGCGCGACACAGACCCCGCCCTGCTCTATGCACAGGACATCCCCATAAAGATTCAAGAGATGGCAGGCAACAGCCGCGACGCAACAACCGTCATCGACTACAACGAACACCTGCTGACACAGGCTTTACTCGAAATGGACCAGGAGACGCCGCACTACAGCGACGCGAACTTCACGATGCGCCTCTCCTACGGCATCATTCAGGACTACACGGCCAGCGGCACACACCATCAGTACTACACAAACGCCCAGAGCCTCCTCGACAAAGCCGCCAAGCAGGGCGAGATTGAAGATTACAAACTCGAGGACGACATCGTCAGCCTGATGAAGGCGGGCGACTGGGGACGCTATGCCGACCGCACGACAGGCGACATGCACCTCTGCTTCCTCTCCAACAACGACATCACGGGCGGCAACTCCGGCTCGCCGATGTTCAACGGCAAGGGCGAACTGCTCGGCCTGGCCTTCGACGGCAACTGGGACGCCATGTCGGGCGACATCTCCTTCGACAGCAACCTGCAGCGCTGCATCGGCGTCGATGTCCGCTACATGCTCTTCGTCATCGACAAATGGGGCAAAGCGGACAACCTCATCAAGGAACTGATACGCTAACTCAACTTTCGCAAGTGATTATTGCTAATCATATTCATCTAATACTTAGTGATATAACCAAGCACAAAGACACAGACCCTCTCCAAACCTCCCCCTCTATGGGGAGGCTTTCTTCGCCTGATGTTGACTTCGTCGACCTTCGGTTCTCCCTCTAGAGGGGGAGTTAGAGGGGGTCTTTTGTGTCTTCTTCGGCAGGGGAATTACTTTGTGACTTTGAGTCTTTGTGTTTGATTATCATATTACATACGGCATGCCAGCCTACATGCTAAAGTTGAATACGCTAAAATTCATAATTATTTCATTGCCATGATTCCTCGCAAGCGAAGGTTCGGCTGGAACGGCACTTTCACGAGATAATTCCAGCCTTGTCACCCTCATAAGCACTAATTTCCCATTAGGCCGACGCATCCTTTCCAAAGTCGTCGCGCACCGAGTTGTTTGCTTCTACATGTACGTGCAATTGCTTGTACATGTAGAAGCAATTGCACGTACATGTACAAGCAAACAACATGCCACGTCGCCTCAAGGAGGCTTACATATTCATTCATGTTCAAATTCTATTCAGATTTATTAAATTAACGTAAGTTCTTCGGCAAGCCTCAGGCGCAGGCGGAACGACGAAATCATTATTGGGATGATTTCTAACGAGGCACACCCTTATTTCAATAAAGGCACGCTCTTATCTCAATAAAGGCACGCTCTTATCTCAATAAAGGC
>CAMKTM010000130.1 GCA_946415695.1 uncultured Prevotellaceae bacterium
ACTGCTGAAGGAAGAAGGCCCGGTGTTGGCTTTCAACAGCTGGAACGATATCCTGACTGTCTTTGTCGATCCCGTTGACCCGTCAGAAGCACCAAACTATATCGTGAAAGATGGCGAAGGTATGGGCGGAGACCAGAATCTGGTTTTCCAAGACTACGTGAACGACAACATCATATTCCGAGGCGAGCGCTATTCGGCAGAAGTGCGTTTCGTGCCTTGCGACCGTCCTTGGCAAACATATATCGATGACACGGAAGCCACCAAGAAGCACATCGCCAACAGTACTATTACATCTTATTATGTAGTCTGTGGTACTGATACGCTCTACTTCAAGAACCTGCGCAGTGGAATTATTACCTATTGCGAACGTGTCAACGACCCACTGTTCCCCTCAATCGTCAATTGCGTGTTCACGCCCAATGGCTTCTGCTTGCAGCACAAGAACAAGATAGGCAAAACATCATTTCAGGACTTCACCCTTACGGACGACAAGTCCCGCCTGGTGTCTGAGAACGACAGCGTGCAGGTCATAGCAACGTGGGACAACTACATCGTCAGTGCGCGTAACACCGTATGGAACTTCGACCAGGAAAAACTCACAGACGAGCAGAAAGACCTGCTGACACAGCTCAACACAGAGCTGAAGAAGTTCAATAAAAACTATTCGTTCGCAAAATTGGGAATTGGACGCTCTTCAGGTGCCGATGCCGTCAAAGGTTTAGTATTAACCTTCTATACCAATGCTGCCAAGACCAAGACCAATACGGCAGGCTTGTCGCTGGATTTCTATCGCCCAGTGTTCGGACAGATGAAGATATCATACAGCGAAGACAGCAAGACGGACAAGAACCTTGTGGCTCTCAACAATAAGTGCAGTGCAGAGACTGTTTTACGCCAATTCGCTGCATCGCTCTCCGGCACATACAACATCGTTCCCGATGACTATTTCCTACCCACCGGATGCGAGCTGCAAGCTATCGGCGGTGGCAACAATTACACTTTGAAACAACCATAATTATAAATTTTATAAGTTAAACGCGTTATGAAGAAACTGTTACTTCTTTCTTTGATGGTTTTGGCTGGACTGTCAGCAAACGCACAGTTCAAATCTCAACCATCAGCAAATCTGCAGACCAACTCGCAGACAAAGATGGCGAACAAGCCACAGACGAAACGTACTTTCCAAGCTGTTGCTCCCCGTCAGGACATGAAAACAAAGTTCTTTGCTCCTGTAGGACATAAGCTTACTCTCGACCCTGCCAAGCTGCAGCCTGTCACTCGCGCACAGCGCTCCGTTGCAGCAATGCCCGCTCTTCAGCAGAACAAGGCTTTCAGTAAGAGTATGATGCAGAACCGCACGAAGGTTAACCTTCAGCCCATGTTGACTCTGAATCCGCAGGCAACGTCTCGGGCTAAGGCTCCTCGCAAGGCCCCTGCTTTTGCCGCTCAATATACAGGTGTTGGTCTGGACTATTTCAAAAAGGAAGAAGTTCAGTGGACCATGACACCTGCTACTGCAACCTTCCAAAACGAAACTGGAGGCGAGGAAGAAGTGGCTGTGCTTGTTGATGTGATTCCCGCTCCGGAATCCCTTTCAAAGGTGTTCCCCAATGGCATTCCCGTGCGTTACACCGCCGACGAGGAAGGTGTCATCACCATTATGCCTCAGGCCGTTGCTAACTTCCAGAACGAAGCCAAAGACACTACATTTTATGTAACTCTCTTCTCTGCCAACAGCGAAGACGAAGACGGCACCATCCACATGGAGGTTGGTGAAGGCGGAAAGCTGACCATCACCGATGGTAACTTGATTTGCTTCGGCGATTTTGCCAATGTCGAGTTCGACGAGGATATGAGTGACAGTGAGGCATATATGGGCTTGGAAAATCTGTATGCAAACGTAAGCTACTATTATAATATCGAGACCCGCATCGACGAGGAGTTCAAGGCTTTTGGCACAAACCTCTTTTCCGAAGGGGATGATAAATCAGCAAGCTGGATTATGCAGCGCGGTACAACCGTTATGGACGAAGAAGAAAATCACTTCTTTGTTAATTTGACTCCTTTACCAGAATCCTTTGCACAAGTTTTCCCCGATGGTATCAATGTGGCTTATGAGCAGGAAGGCAGCACAATTACTGTCAAGCCCCAAGTCATTGCCAGCTACGAGGACGAAGAAAAAGGTACTGTCTATCTTATGCTCTTCAGCGGTACTTCCGAAGATGGCTCTATCGTGCTGACAGAAGAGGAATACGCTTTAGCGACCATCGCTGATGAAAGCATCGTTCTCGGTGAATGGAGTTCCAATGCATATGACCCCACTTTCGAAACCTATTTGGGTGGCTATATCTATATGGAAAACCTCAAGTATCGTCGTGCCAATGCTCCTGTCGAAGCACCTGAGAATGTCTCCTGTGAGCCAGAGGAATTGGTTCTGTTCGCAGGCTTAGGCCTCTCGGGCTATGGCTACAATGACAACCTTGCAATCATCGGTGCCTATGCTCCCACCCACTTCCATAACAACACTATGGATATTGCCACAGGCTTCGAATGGTCTGTTACGGAGTATGACGATGAGGACAATGAGACGACCATCACCGGCAATAAGAGGAACTTCAGCCTCTATGCCAAGGGCGGATGTGTCTATGAAAATCTCTCACTTGTCGGAATCAACGAGACTATGGCTTCTGAACCGTTTGTATATGGAACAGGACACACCTTGAACGATGATGGTACTTCCCGTTATGAGAATTTTGTGGCTTATTCAGGCAAGGGAAGCAGCTACTTCTCCTTTAGTGATGACACGTATGCCACGATGACACGTCAGAACCCCGATGGCAAATTGACTTTCTATACCAACTGGGGTACGCCTGACTTATATGAACGTACCAGCATGTCCACAATTTATTCTTATCAGGGCAAGCCTTCCGCTCCTCTTTTCCTCACTGGCGTCACTCTGCCTTTGGTAGGGTTTGAAGCAAAAGAAGACTTCAACCTGCACATCAAGATTTACAAGTGCCAGCGTAGTTCAAGTGGAAGAATCACGTTGGGCGACATCATTGCCGAAGGTGATGCAACAACAGACAACGTGAATGCCGAATATGATGCCGGCCTCACTGCTGTTGAGTTCACCGAACTTTATGTGGAAGATGAGTTCGGCATGAGCGAAACCGTAGATTACCTGTTCATCGAGGACGAGTTTATCATAGCTATCGAAGGTTGGGACAACGGCA
The DNA here is from genome assembly GCA_946415695.1 of uncultured Prevotellaceae bacterium. Lineage (GTDB taxonomy): Bacteria > Bacteroidota > Bacteroidia > Bacteroidales > Bacteroidaceae > Physcousia. Next base: position 3,234 of record CAMKTM010000130.1, read on the forward strand.
CCTTCTCTGGTGTGCTTGGTAGCCAGGACATCGATGTCAGCCTGATGCCGTCCACATATTTCACTCAGACAGGCGAACAGGAAGGCTCCATGCACTATTACACCTCATGGTTCCCCCAGCTCTTCATCGGCCTCATTGATGCAACTTATGGCTATCTCCATACCGACGACGACACATATATGATTTTCAGTAAGGACGGCGGCACTTCTTCCATTCACGTTGATCCCTTGTACTATGCTACGGACGAAGAAACAGAAGAGCCCACTTACTTACTCAATGTCGAGAGTGTCCTTGAAGATGGCGAAGAGGCAGACGATGTTCCCGAATGGCTTTCTGTGGAGGTTGCCAACGAGGATTACACCACTGCTACAGGAACGGATGATGAAGGTAATACATACGAGTACTTCGTCAATGGCATCGACTATGACCTCGTATTCACTGTCGAGCCACTTCCCGAAGGCATCGAGAACCGTTCATGCCAGATTGTCTTCTTCCAGGCAGGTGCCAAACTGACGGTTACTGTTACGCAGGATATCGATCCCGATGCCATCACGACTGTCGTTGAAAAGACTCCTGCCGAGAATGGCAAGGCTTACAATTTGGCAGGTCAGCCTGTAAACGGTCACTTCAAGGGTGTTGCCGTGAAGGGTGGCAAGAAAGTGATTGTTAAATGAGAAGACTCTTTTTAACTTTAATGGCGATGCTGTATGGCATCGCCATTTTATATTCTCGTCCGGCTTATCGGGGCACTACCAAGGTGGTGCAGCCCGACGGACTGTGTGTCACCATCCGCCTCGTGGGCGACGAATACCTTAACTTCAACACGACGGCTGATGGCTATGCGTTGGTTCGCCGAGAGGATGGTGCTTATGTCTATGCCGCGAAAAACAACGAGGGACAGCTTGAGCCAACGGCTCTGCTGGCCCATGATGCAGAGAAGCGTACAGTCGAGGAACTTTCCTATATCAAAGAGGTTGGGCGACTCGTGCCGCAGATTACGGAACAGAGCGATCAAATGCGTCGCATGGACAGACAGCAGCGTGCACGTGCACTCAACCAGAAGCGTGCTTCCTACTATGATTACTCCAGGTTCCGCGGACTGGTGATTCTTGTGGAGTATAACGATTGTCCCTTCCGCTACGACGATTATGCCGATATCATGGAAGAGATGATTAACAGCGACAACTACACTGGCGACAGCCGCACCAACATCAGCAGTTATGGCATTCGCTGCACTGGCAGCATACGCGACTACTATCGCGACAACTCCAATGGCTTGTTTGTCCCGACGTTTGATGTTGTGGGACCGGTGAAGGTGAACCGCAGCCAGTACTACCCCAATAGGGCGGAGAATTCCAAACAGTTGATGCTTGATGCCTGCACTGCTGCAGATTCTCAAGTGAACTTCAAGAACTACGACGTCGATGGCGACGGCGTGGTGGATATGATTTACTTCATCTTCTCCGGACTGGGTTCCTACATCCAGGGCAACGATAGCCGACTGCTTTGGCCCCACCAGTCTGACCTCAATTATACCGGCGTACGCAAAGACGGCGTATATCTCGGACGCTATGCCTGTTCCAACGAACTCTTCGGCACTTCGGACTGGAGCGTGCTCGAAGGTATCGGCACGATGTGTCACGAGTTTACGCATGTGCTCGGCCTTCCTGATTTCTATGACACGGGAAATAAATACGACGGCCAGTGCGTGACGCCTAATACATGGTCGTTGATGGCGAACGGTGCCGACTTTGACTACGGACGCACTCCTTGCTGCATGTCGCTCTTCGAGCGTTATGCCCTCGGCTTCGCTACGCCGCAAGTCATCAGCGGAGCAGGCACATTCAGCCTCGAGGCTCTAAACTCGAGCAACACCGGCTTCCGCCTCAATACATCGGTTAAGAAGGAGTCCTTCTACATCGAGAACCGTCAGAAAAAGAAGTGGGACAGCAAACTGCCTGGCCACGGAATGCTCATCTTTCGCGTGGATTCTACCAACAACGCTGCCTGGACCAGTTATAATACTGTGAACGACAACCCCAACCATCCCTACTATGAGCTTCTGCGGGCAGGTGGCGTAAAGTCCGATGAATACTATATAGGCGTAGGAACATCCAGCGACCCCTTCCCGGGTACGAGCCGCGTAACCACTATCAACAACGAGACATCGCCGAGCTTGAAGACCTGGGCAGGCCATCCCAATAACCTCGGCATTCGCAACATCAAGGAGACCAACGGACTCATTTCTTTCGAGACTTACGACGTTGACATTCTCACCTATATCGGTTTCACCAGCGACAGCTATAAGCTCACCATAGGACGAACCCTTCAGCTTGCCATTGAGCAAGAACCAGAGTCGGCATCCTGCACCCTCAGTTTCTCCAGCGACAACGAAGCCGTTGCCACCGTCGATGACGGGGGCTTGGTGACTGCCGTAAGCGAGGGAGTGGCTCATGTCACTGTTACAGCCAACGAAAGACTGACTGCCACGTGCACCATAACCGTGACATTGCTCACCGAAGTGCCGGACATTGCCTCGTTCCGCGACATTGAGGAAGGCGACGAAGCCCTCCTCACGCTGACTGACGCACAGGTGCTCTACGTCTATGACGGCGACATCTATCTGCGCGATGCAACCGGTAGCCTGGTGCTGGCGGACACAGGTCTCGACGTTAAGCAGAACGATGTGCTCAATGGCAGCATCCTGGGCCGGTTGACCTACAGCAACCTTATGCCTCAGCTTACACCATTGAACAACGAATCGATAGCGGACAACCTCTCCATCACCAGTGGCGAGGCAGCACAGCCCCTCGTGCTCTACGACGAATACCTCAACACCTCCCACTATGCCGATTTGGTGCTCGTGAAAGGCATGCAACTGGTGCGCGACGGTGGCGTCTTCGCTGTCATAGGCGACCGACGCATTCGCCTGTGGAACAAGTTCCAAATCAAGTCGCCAAAGATAAGTCTGCCGTCAAGTATAGCTGACAAGTACTACGACATAACCGCCATCTATGGCACTGATGTCGTCAATGGAGAAGTCATCGACGAACTCTATTTGCTCAAATCTCCCGTTGAGGGCGACAAGCCCGATGCTGTTCATGCACCGTTAGCGGACGAACAGTCATCCGCTGCCCTCTATAACTTGCAGGGACAGCGCGTAGGAAACAACTACAAAGGCATCGTCGTGAAAGAAGGAAAGAAACTTTTCCTAAAGTAATATATTGCTGTCCGGGGAAGTTATTTCATTATCACCAGTTCTATCGCACGTCATCTCCAAAAACAAGGCACGCCATGTTTGCAAACAAGGCGTGCCTTGTTTGCCATAAAGGCACGCTCTTATTGTCAACGAGGCACGCTCTTATTAAAATCAATACTGTCCGGGGAATTCGGCCTTTGGTTCTTCGGCTAAAGCCTCAGGCGCAGGCGGAACAGGCCGATTTTACCGGACACCAATAATAAGAAATTAAGAAACGCAGAAGAGACGAAATCACAGAAAATAGATTTCATAATGAAA
>CAMKTM010000131.1 GCA_946415695.1 uncultured Prevotellaceae bacterium
CAATAAGAGCGTGCCTCGTTGGCAATAAGAGCGTGCCTTTATGACAATAAGAGCGTGCCTCGTTTTTTTTGAGGCCTTTCGATGTTACTGAAAAATGATGGTGCTTTTTGCGTGGGTTCACGTCAATTCACGATAACTTTCTTGCCACTCACAATGTTGATGCCCCTCTGCATCTTCTGCAACCGCTGGCCGGAGAGGTTGAAGATAAAAGTTCCCTCCTCGCTCCCTGTTTGGGGGAGTGCCATGATGTCTGTCGGGTCATCTTCTTCGTCGAAACCGCATATCTGGCGATAGTCGCCTCGGTCATGTTGCCATTGCAGAATGGGATAGCCGTTGCCGGCAGTCGGGTCCTTATACCACGGTGCTCCCCATTTGCCTGCCACATCGCAGAGTTCCATGTGGCTCAGGCCGCCTTCCACGACTTGACCATTGACAAGCATGTCAGCAAAAGTATAGGTGTAGGAAAGGATGTCGAGGTCGGTGGTTATGCCAAAAGGAGCTGCCGTACCTGTCAAAGTGGTGGTCTCCACTTTTGGGTTCCAGGCAATGACGTTGGTGTAGATGCTGCCCGGAGTGGGATTGGTGGCTGATGCGCTCTGTCCGCCAGCCACGATGCCGCCTGCAATGGGCGAGGACACGGGACCTGCGGCATAGCAATTCTCGATGGTCAGCTCTGTGCGGACGCGCCCCACGAGGCCGCCGGAATAGTTAGCGACAGAGCCATTGCCCGTTATGGCAACTGCACTGTAACAATTGCGGATAAAGACGGGAGAATTGCCCAGCGTGCCGCCGATGGCACCCACATAGCCCTTGCTGGTAATGGTGCCCGTCACGTAGCAGTTCTCGATGACGACAGGATACATGTTTCCCTCTGCGTCCTTGAAAGAACTGTGTCCGAGCGTGCCGCCGATAACTGCTGCGCCGGAAGCCGTGCCTTCGACTTTCGCATCTACGAAGCCCGTGTTGCGAATCTCGCCGCACAGCGTGCCGAAGAAGCTGGGATAGTATTTCGCGCCGTTCGGCGTGAGGTTACGGATGATGTGACCCTGTCCGTCGAAGTTTATCCAATAGCGGTAGCTGTTGTCGCTCGTATTGAGCTGTCTCCAGTCATAGCCCTCCATATCGACATCGGCACCGAGCACGAAATAAATCATCTGGTCCTGCACGAGGACGTCGTGCATGTGGTCGAGCTGTTCGGGACGAAGTATGACGTAGGGATTATCCTTTGTGCCGTCGCCTGTCTGATAGGAATACATCATGTTCCGCGCGGCATTCTGCAGGCGGGTGATGAGGGCTTTAACATCCTTGTCCTTGAGGTTGCAGGAGGAAAGCACTTGCTGAGCTTCTGCCAAGGCATCGATGGCTTCCTGGGTGGAATAGCCGCCTGCCTGAGCCACTTCGATCTTCTCCTGCAAAGCCGTCGCCTCGATGGAAAGATTGGCGTAGGCATCAATGCTGGTCTGAATGCTGTCGATGGTCTTGTTCATCTTCAGGAGCTGCTGGTAGCGCGTCTGGCAATCATCCGTTCCGTCTGCCGTTTCTTTGTAGAAGGCCATCGTCTTGTCAAAACCAGTATAATAAGGTTTGCCGCTATTTGCGTATTCCTCCCACATTGCATTGTAGCTGTCCAGGACGGAAGCGAGAGCCGTGGGGTCGGAATCAGACAACTTTCCTCGGTAGATGACCTTTACATTGCCCACACAGAAACGCTCCGTAGCGGAGAGCGGCTGCTTGGTGCGCATACCGAAGGTCAGTTTGTTGCCAATGATGAGGCCATAGACGCTCTGAGAGAACTTGCCATTCAGGAAATTGCTGGAAACGACAGCATCAGAAGACGGTGCCGTGGTGTTATTGTCCGCAGGGCAAAGAACAGGCGTTGCCACCTTCCCCATATAGTATTCCACGCTGTGCTCCGTGTCGAAGCCGTTTACTGTCATCTCGTAAAGCCCCTCCTGAACACTTGCTGTGACGGTCTGCGAGATGTCGAACGTGCCGCCGTTCTTGGCAGAACCAAAAGGCATGAAGGCCGTACCCTTGCCGCTTGCATTGTCCTGGCCTTCGCTTGCAACGACGTTCCAGCCCTTCCACTGGCTCTTGCTCAAGTCGGCATTCATAACTTTATAAGTAATGTTAGCACCGTTGCCCGTGTAGAAGACAGGGGCATCCTGCTCGTCGCTGCTGGGATAACCGTCGTTGATGACAGGCCAGTCATTTCTGTCCCAGGTAATCTTGTCGAGAAGCATGAGGCGACCGTTGAAACTGTTGTTCCTGTCATAACTGTGATAGAGCAGCCAGTCCTGACCTTCGTCGTCGGTAATGATTTCACTGTTGTGCCCAGGCCCCTTCCAACGTCCGGTGCTGCCTTCGTTACCTTTTATAATAGTCGTGTAGTTGTCGCTCACCATCTGCCCGCCCTGCTTGTTGGTATATGGGCCCATCAGCTTGGTGGAACGTCCCACGACAGTACGATAGGAACTGTTCTCGCCTTCGCAGCATGAACCGACACTGCAGAAGAGGTAATAGTACTTGCCGCGCTTGTAGATCATAGCGCCCTCGAAGGCTCCGCCTGCCAGCTTAGTGACGCCGGAATGACGCTTCCACGACCCGTTGGGCTGCGGATTGTTGATAGGATCGAAATTCTTGATGGCAAGCCCGTCGTCCGTAAGCTCCGCGATGCAAATATCGTTGAAGCTGCCCCAAACAATGTACTTCTTGTCGAACTCTTCCACATAGCAAGGGTCGATACTGTTCTTCACGCCAATCTCCGTACTGCGGAAGAGCTTGCCCTTGTCGGTGAACTTGGTAGGTGTGTCACCCACAGCCACGCCGATGCCGGTCCGCGAGCCGTTGCCCCACAAGGCAGAGGCGTAGTAGCAGATGTATTTGCCATCAACATAATTGACGTCCGCTGCCCAGAGGCTGTAGTAGTCCGTCTTACGCTTGCCGTCGGCGTCAACGTAAGTGGAATCGTTCCACGTGGGGCGGGAAATAACGCCCGAGACATCCGTCCAGCGAACCAGGTCGGTGCTCTTCTTGCACTTGCAGCCAGTGGCGTAAGCATAGAAAGTGCCATCCAGGGCACGTTGAACAGTGGGGTCGGGGAAATCAGAGCCGAAAACAGGGTTGGAATACTTCTTCTGTGCATTAACCTGAATTGCGGCAAGAGCCACAAGCAAAGTGGCAAATAATGTCGTTTTCTTCATACCTTAATTAAACAAAACATATCATTCTGTCTGCAAAGTTATAAAATAATAAGGTAATAACAAAATTTCTTAACTCTTAATTCTTAATTCTTAATTCTTTTTTGTACCTTTGCACTCCGAAAACGACACCGAGTATTGGAATGAAACTTATTCTGCTCACCTGTCCTGAGTTCTTCGTTGAAGAAGACAAGATACTGACCACCCTCTTTGAGGAAGGTCTGGACATTCTTCACCTTCGTAAGCCTAATTCAGAGCCCGTCTATTGCGAGCGACTGTTGAGCCTCATGCCCGACGAGTATCACAAGAAAATTGTAGTTCACGACCATTTCTATCTTCGCGATGAATTCGGTCTTTTAGGCATCCACCTCAACAAGCGTAATCCACAAGCCCCGCCATCGTACAAAGGTCCCGTGACGCGCACTTGCTACGACTTGCCCAGCGTCGTAGAACAGAAGCCGAAGAGCGAATACATACTGCTTCGCAACATCTTCGACAGCATTTCAGAAAGCGAGAACAAAGCCTCTTTCACGTCCGACGAGTTGCTTGATGCGGCACGTCGAGGCATCATCGACCGCAACGTCATAGCCGAGGGCGGCGTGTCGCTCGACAACATCGAACAGGTCAGGGAATGGGGGTTCGGAGGCGTTGCCATCAGAGGTGACCTTTGGAACCGCTTTGACGTACATTCGGGCAAAGACTACAAAGAACTCATTGCGCATTTCCGCAAACTGAGGAAGGCGGCATCCTTCTAATCTAATCATTACTTTCTGAAGATACGGAATACTCAGAATAATCAGATAACATAAAATGGAAGAAAAGAAGTCATTCAAGGTGTTCTCTGGCACCAAGTCACGTTATCTGGCAGAGAAAATCTGCCAACAGTTGGGTTGCGAACTGGGCAACCTCTCTATCACGAACTTTTCCGATGGCGAGTTCGAGGTCTGCTTCGAGGAGTCTATTCGCGGCGTGGACGTTTTTCTGGTGCAAAGCACCTTCCCCAATGCCGACAACCTTATGGAGCTGCTCCTGATGATTGATGCTGCGAAACGTGCTTCGGCCCGCACCATCAATGCGGTTGTTCCCTACTTCGGATGGGCTCGTCAGGACAGGAAGAGCAAGCCTCGCGTCAGTATCGCCGCAAAGCTCGTGGCAGACATGCTCAGTGTCGCCGGCATCACTCGGCTCATCACAATGGATCTTCATGCCGACCAGGAACAGGGCTTCTTCAATGTTCCTGTTGACCACCTCTTCGCTTCCAGCGTCATCCTACCCTACATTCAAAGTCTCAAATTGGAAAACCTGGTCATCGCCACGCCCGATGTGGGCGGCTCAAAGCGTGCCAGCACCTATAGCAAATACCTGAATTGTCCGCTCGTGCTTTGCAATAAGACAAGGAAGAAGGCCAACGAAGTGGCAACCATGGACATTATCGGCGAGGTGTTTGATGCCGACGTCGTTCTTGTTGACGACATTATCGACACCGCAGGCACCATCACGAAGGCTGCCGACCTGATGAAGAAAAACGGCGCCCGCAGCGTACGGGCTTTTGCCAGCCACGGCATCATGAGCGGCCCTGCGAACGAACGTGTCGAGGCTTCTGCCATAGAAGAGATGATCTTCACAGACAGTATCCCCTATGCGGGCAAGTGCAGCAAGGTAAAACAACTGTCCATTGCTCCGCTCCTCGCCAAGACTATACAGTGCGTGGAAAACAACGAAAGCATTTCAAAGCAGTATCTCTGCTGATGGATTAAGGAATAAGTATTAGGAGTTAAGGGAGTTAAAGGAGTTAAAGGAGTTAAAGACGATACCTTCTCGGATGTATGGGTGTTTTCGTGCCTTTCGCATCTTCAGATGTTCATCCCTCCCATTTCGTCTTTTTCGTGTTTTTAGATGTGAAATCTTCTCTGTCGTTTTTAGAAGGGGTGAGACTTCTCCTTTTTCCCCTGCTGCTGCTCTGCTCTCCGACTACCGGCATGAGCCAGGAGCCACTGAACCAAGACTCTCTGATACGTGTCATTCAGCAGATTATCACAGAGGACAGTCTCGTTCAAGAAGAGATGCGCTTCAATCGCGATGGTTACATGATGCCAATAACTGGCATTATTCAGACTTTCACCCACCGCAAGTTCAACCAACTGCCCGGACCTTTCCGTGAGAACAACCATCGCTGGGCAGATTACGGCGTTGCTCTTTCGCCCTTGGCTGCGACATGGATAATGAAAGCCTGCGGCCTGAAGTCTCGCAGCACAACCCGACGCATGCTCATTTCCAACGGCATTGCCGTAGGTCTGACCATTGGCCTGTCTCAAACGCTGAAATGGAGTGTGACAGAAGAAAGGCCTGACGGTTCCAACACCAACAGCCTTCCATCTATGCATGCGGCGCTGGCTTTCATGGGAGCAACAGTGCTCAGTCGTGAATACGGACACATCAGCCCTTGGATTACCATCGGAGGATATGCCGCCGCCACAGGAACGCAGATGCTTCGCATCGGGCACAACGCACACTGGATGAACGACATTGCCTTAGGCGCAGGCATTGGCGTGGTCAGCACGCATTTAGCCTATTTTCTGACCGACCGTTTCCTTGGCAGGAAAGGCATCCGGCGCATGCCCCTCAGCAAATCGGAAGAAGCGCAATTGTGGAATTGGGACAAACGTCCTTCAGGCTTTCGTCTGGTTTCTGGCTGTGAGACAAACGGACGGTCGCTTGTCTGCGCAGACTTTGCCGAAGCCGCCGAAGGGTTCGACATGGCAGGCGTCATGCTACGCAGCAGTGCGTCCATAACAACAGGCTTTGAGGTGGAATGGTTCTTGAACAAGAACTGGTTTCTTTCTGCCATCGGGCGATACACGATGTCGCAGGCAAAGTTGGAAATTCCTAATTATGCTGTCACTGCCTGGGGCGAACAGATACATATCTACCACGGCAACATCGCAGGGGGCTGGGTCATGCCTTACACGCCACTGCTAAAGAATATGCGTTTCGGTGTGCGGACCTTGTGGGGAGTTCGCTACAACGAAGGCATCACTTTCCACAGAGTGGCCGAAGGACGGCAAGTGGGCGAGAGCCTGCTAAGCATAAAGGGGCAGTTACGTCCGGAGGGTGGTGCGGGGTTCAACATCGACATGCTGCAACTTCACAACCAGACGGTCGGCTTCGCTGTAGATTTTCTGCACACATTCGGCACTCATTTCCTTGCAAACCGTTGGGCCATCACGTCTTCTTGGAAGGCTATTTTCTAAGCATTGCTGTCCGACGAAAACTTTATAAGGTGGAGTTCTGACGACTTCCTGTCACGGATTGTATGCTCTCTGTCGGTGCTTCTCTTCAAAAGCAAGCACCATAAATTGAGTCTGACAGAAAAAGAAGTCGTCGCACGTCATCCCCAAAAACGAGGCACGCTCTTATTGCCTTCCGCGCATAAAAAGCGCGCCTTGGCGCTTGAGCGCCGAGAACGAGGCACGCTCTTATTACCAACGAGGCACGCTCTTATTGCCAACGAGGCACACCTTTATTGCCAACGAGGCA
>CAMKTM010000132.1 GCA_946415695.1 uncultured Prevotellaceae bacterium
ATTCAGTGCCTGGCAGCGAACAGCTCACGAACATCGTTTTCATGGGACAAGGCGAGCCAATGGACAACCTCGACGCCGTACTGAAAGCCACCCAACTCCTGACAGCACCCGACGGCTGGGCATGGAGCCCGAAACGCATCACCGTCTCAACTGTCGGCATCAAGAAGGGAGTGGAACGCTTCCTCAAAGAGAGCGATTGCCATCTGGCCATCAGCCTGCACAACCCCTTCCCGGAGGAGCGCCTGCAGATGATGCCCGCAGAAAAGACATGCAGCATCCACGAACTGCTGACGTTACTTAAGAAGCAGGACTGGAGCCACCAGCGCAGGTTAAGCTTTGAGTACATCGTCTTCGGCGGCCTCAACGACACGGAACGGCACGCTCGCGAATTGGTGCGCCTGCTCTCGCAGATTGAGTGCCGAGTGAACCTGATACGCTTCCACGAGATACCCGACACGCCATACAAGGGAGCATCGGAAGAAAGAATGGTATGGCTGCGCGACTACCTGACACGCCACGGCGTAACAACCACCATCCGTGCCAGTCGCGGACAAGACATCTACGCCGCCTGCGGACTGCTGCATGCGGCCTCCTCCCCGCTCCCCTTTGGGGGAGTGCCGCCAACAGAGAACAAATACATATATAAATGAAGAACATGAAAACATATCTTTTAAAGCACTCCCCCAAAGGGGGAGCGGGGAGGGGGCTGGCTCTACTCCTCTGTTTATTTCTTCTGACAAGCTGCACCAAAGAGCAAATCTTCCCCAGAGCCAGCGGACGACCCTACGAAGTGCTTGTCGTGCTCGACAAAAACACGTGGGAAGCTCCTGCCGGCCGCGCTCTCTTCGACATCCTCGACACAGACGTGCCCTGCCTGCCGCAAAGCGAACGCTCCTTCCACATAACGCAGATTGAGCCGAAAGACCTCAACGCCAACTTCAGCATCTTCCGCAACATCATTCAGGTCAACATCGACAAGACACAATACTCGCGTACCGGAATGCGCTTCATGCGCAATAAGTACGCAATGGACCAGATTGTGCTCACCATCAACAGTCCCAGCCAGGAAGACTTCAGGCAGTTCTGCATCGACCACAAACAGGAGGTCATCGACTTCCTGACACGAGCAGAAATGAACCGACTCATCAAGGAACTCGAAAAGAAGTACTCAAAAGTCACCTACGACCTGGCCTGGCAGATATTCTCCTGCCAACTCTATGCCCCCAAGGAACTGACAGGCTACAAGAAAGGCGACCACTTCCTCTGGACAAGCAACAACACAGCCACTGGCATGGAGAACATCTGCATGTACAGCTATCCCTATGAAGGACCCGAAACATTCAACAAGGAATATCTGGTGGCCAAACGCGACTCCGTGATGAAGGCCAACCTGCCCGGCGAAAAGCCCGGCATGTACATGAAAACCGACACGCTATGCACGATAATAAAGCCTATCGTCGTGCACAAACGCTATGCCATGGAAATGCGCGGCCTTTGGTACATGGAGAATGACTGCATGGGAGGCCCATTCGTCAGCCATTTCCGCATAGATTCCGAGTTGAACCGCGTCGTCGTGGTCGAAGGATTCGTTTATGCTCCAGAGAAAATGAAGCGCGGACTCATCCGGCGTCTCGAAGGCTCACTCTACACCCTCCTGCTCCCCGAAGAGCAATACTCGCTCATCGACACTGAAGTAGAAGAAGAACAGCCAAAAGCCTCACCCAACCCTTCAAAAAAACAATAAATCATAAATGAATAAATAGTAAATGAACAAACACAAGATAGCCGTTACTCAAATTGGCACCGACGCTTCCGTCAAAAACCTTATTTGCCAAATCAGTGAAGACCCGGCCTTGCTTGAACTCTGCACACCTGTCGTCTGCAATAATGCCGAAGCAAGAAAAGACGTTGACGCAACGGTACTTGTCTCTACAGGCGAGCCCATCGTCTCACCCGCTGATGCCACAGAGATCATTGTGACCGGGCAAACACATCTTATGACGCTAACGAAGGAACCCACAGCCGAAGACATCGTCAAATTCCGCGACATCCTTGAGCGAGATTTAGACCTCCGTTCTCCACGCATTGCCATCGTTCAGGAAAACAACATCCAGAATACTGACCTCGCAAGCCAAGTCACGACAGAGCAAGGCATCAACACCTACGGTCCATACACTGTAGAACAGATCCTGGCAGAAGACAATGTTCTGCACTTCGACGGCATCGTTACGGCAGACAAGGCGCTTGCAAATCGCATACTTACGGAACTCCCAGAAGAAGCGCCCGTACAGTTCTTTGCAGGCAGAGAAACTGTCGTCACGGCAGCCTGTCAGCCCACAGACAAAAAGGAGGAAGAGGATGGCTTGGCCGATGTTTCATGGCTGACACATCCCATCTACATCGCTATTGACGTCATCCGCAATCGTGCTTTCTACGATGAAGCACGGCAGAACCCGCTGCCAAAGCTTTTCCACGACAAGCGCGAAGACAAGCGGAAAGACAATGCTCCGCAGACAAACAACAACAAAGAAGAGAAAGAACAGGCATGATGAGCAAAAGTTCAGATATGCAATCACTGATGAACCGGTATGGCATCGTGGGACGCAACGAAGCTCTGCGCGAAGCACTCGCCACCGCTGTTCTGGTAGCTCCTACAGACCTCTCCGTGCTTATTCAAGGCGAAAGCGGCGTGGGCAAGGAAGTCATTCCGCGCATCATCCACGACCATAGCAAACGAAAGAGCAAGACATACATCGCCATCAACTGCGGTTCTATTCCCGAAGGCACCATCGACAGCGAACTCTTCGGACACGAGAAAGGCGCATTCACCAGTGCCATAGGCGAGCACGAAGGCTACTTTGGTGCTGCCGACGGCGGGACACTCTTCCTGGACGAAGTGGGCGAACTGCCTTTGAGCACACAGGCAAGGCTACTGCGTGTCCTCGAGACAGGCGAATACCTCAGAGTCGGAAGCAGCACACCGCGCAAGACTGATGTCCGCATCGTTGCTGCCACAAACGTGGACATTCCCAACGCCATCAAGCAGGGACGCTTCCGCGAAGACCTCTATTACCGCCTCTGCACCATAAACATCAAGATACCGCCTCTGCGCAAACGACAGGGCGACGCTGTGCTGCTCTTCAAGAAGTTTGCACTCGACACGGCCACACGCTACAACATCCCCGAACCCATCCGCCTCACACCCGAGGCAGAAGAAGTGGTCAACTCCTACAAATGGCCCGGCAACATCCGCCAGCTCCGCAACATCACGGAGCAACTCAGCATCCTTTCCGAGACCCGAAGCATTACGCCGGAAGTGCTTGCGAAATATGGCATCACGCCTAATTCTGATGCCGACACTGGCATTGCCACCATCGGAGGAAGCAATTCCAACACCCAACATGACTACGAACAGGAGATAAAGATTCTTGCCCATGCCGTCTTTGAACTGCGTTCCGAAGTGCAGGAACTGAAGGATAAGCTGCAAGGACACAACTGGCATGAGACTCCTTCTGGAGCGACCTTGCCTGTTCCTATCGCTGCGCAGAAGAAAGTCCAGCACTCACAACCAGTGGAACTGGACATCCCCACTGCCGAGGAGATAGTCGATGACGACACGCTCAACATCGGCGACATGGAGAAGCGAAACATTCTGCTTGCCCTCCAGCGCAACCACTACAAGCGCAAACTCGCTGCCGAAGAGCTTGGCATCAGCGAACGAACGCTTTACAGAAAGATAAAAGCCTATGGAATTGACGAATAGAAGACACCTTTTCTTGCCAATCCTGCTTTCGCTGCTCCTGTCGGCCTGCACCATCAGCTATCGCTTCAATGGTGCCAGCATCGACTATACCGAGACTAAAACCATACAGATTGACAACTTCCCCATCCGCAGTGCTTACGTCTGGACACCTATGCAGAGCATCTTCCAAAACAGGCTTACCGACATCTATGCAAACCAGACAAAGCTGCGCCAAGTGAAGAAGAACGGCGACCTGCAACTTGCGGGCGAGATTGTTGCCTTCGACCAGTTCAACAAAGGCATCTCCAGCGATGGCTACAGCAGCCAGGTACAGCTCAAGATGACCGTCAACGTGCGTTTCGTCAACAACAAGAAACACACCGATGACTTTGAACGGCAGTTCACAGCAACTTCAGAATATGATGCCTCGCAGCAACTCACAGCTGTTCAGGAAGAACTCGTCACGCAGATGGTCAAAGACCTCACCGACCAGATCTTCAACGCCACGGTTGCCAACTGGTAAAGACCTGCATTATGAAACGACCACTCATAGACTTTATCCGACGTCCCGACGTCCTTGATGACGATGCCATCAGCCAGCTGCAGGCTCTTACGCAGGAGCACCCCTACTTTCACGTAGCGCGTATCCTGCTTTTGCAAGCTCTTTACAAGAAGCATTCACCTATTTACGACGAGACGCTTCGCCAAACTGCTATCCTCGTGCCTGACCGAGATGCCGTCTTCCGTCTGACCGAGGAGCCGCACTATACCCATGCCGAAGAGCACAAACGCTACGATGAAGCCATCGGGTCGGCCGATTCCAGAACGGTAAGCCTCATCGACAACTTTCTCGAAGCTCAGGCTCCGGCCAAACCTGTCAGCCATCCCATCGATGCAGCGCAGGACTACATTGGCTACCTGCTGCAACGCGAAAGCCAGCAAGGCGGACAGAGACAGGAAGCCCTCCCAATGAACGGCGGTGGCATCGTCGAGGACTTTCTGGAGAGGGGAAACGGAAGAATTGTCCTCAACGAGAACGACGTCGTTGAGGATTATCAAGAGAATGGGGCAGGAAAAGTTGTACTTGAAGACAATATCGAAAGCAAACAAAAAGAGACACCTGCGGAAGAAAGCGAAAAGTCACAAAACACCGAAGAGAATGCAATTCTGACTGAAATTATGGCCGGAATTTACATCAAACAAGGCAAATATGAGAACGCAGTGAAAATTATCCGGCAACTTTCCTTGAAATATCCAAAAAAAAATCGTTACTTTGCAGACCAAATTCGATTTCTTGAGAAATTAATAATAAATAATAAACACAAATAACATGTACACATCTATCGTCATCCTGATTGTACTGGCCTCCATTCTCATGTGCCTCATCGTACTTATTCAGGAATCCAAAGGCGGCGGTCTGGCTGCCGACTATTCCAACAACAATCAGATTCTGGGTGCGCCCAAGACAACGAACTTCATCGAAAAGGCAACCTGGTTTCTTGCTGGTGCAATGATTTTCCTCAGCGTTATCAGTGTAGCATTCTTGCCCGGTGCTGGCCACAATGACTCAGTCATTATGCAGGAGGCCGTAGAACAGGCAGCCACCAACCCCGGAAATGTGCCCGCCATGGAACAGCCCGCAGCAACAGATGCTCCTGCTGAGACACCGGCAGAGACTCCCGCCCAGTAAACAAACAAAATCCCTATCAAACTTCCCCGAAAGGGGAAAAAGCCCCTCCCAGCCTCCCCAAAAGGGAGGAGAATGGGAGGGGCTTTTTATGATTTATGCCAAAAACGCAATATCTCATAGCCGACAGCGGTTCGACCAAGACCGACTGGCTTTTCGTTGCTGCCAACGGAGAACGCTTCGAACTGCAGACCGACGGCATCAATCCCGCGCGCGACGCGCGCGATATTATATATAATGTATTATACCACCAGCTTCTGACGCAGCTCGACACCTCTCCCGCGGGAAAGGGAGTTGCTTCCAAAGGGGAGGATGACATCCATTCTCTTGCTGGAGGAGAGAGTGGAGAGACCGACATCTTCTTCTACGGCGCCGGCTGCATCGAGCCATTCAGCCAAACTGTGCGGGATGTCATAAAGGAACTGCTGCCGAACTGTTCCGTCGAAGTGGAAAGCGACCTGCTCGGAGCGGCACGAGCTCTCTGCGGACACGAATCAGGCATTGCCTGCATTCTCGGCACAGGCTCCAACAGTTGCTTTTACGATGGCAAAGACATCGCCATGCACACCCCGCCTCTTGGCTATATCCTGGGCGACGAAGGCAGCGGATCATGGCTCGGGAAGACGCTGTTGAACGGCCTCTTCAAGGGAATTCTGCCCGAAGCGCTTAAGCAGGACTTCACCGAGAAATACCACCTCACGCTTTCCGGCATCATCGAGCGCGTCTATCATTTGCCGTCAGCAAACACGTTCCTCGCCTCGACTGTGCCTTTCATTGCCGAGCACCGCAAACACCCTGCCATCCACGCTATGCTGACCGAAGCTTTCCGACTATTCATGCAGCGCAACATAGCCGTTTATGGGCATAAAGAAATGCCCATCCATTGCGTGGGAGGCATCGCTTTTCAGTTCGAAGAAGAACTGCGGGAAGCAGCAGAAGAAGAAAACATGCAAATAGGCCATATCCTGCGCCGACCCATCGAAGCAATTGTACAATATCATCTAAAAGAGGATTAAAATTTATACTATCATGCAAAAAACACGAAAACATGCTAAATAACATACGACAAAAACTTGCAGCATGCATAATAATTCCGTAAATTTGCATCCGTTATCCTGAAAACAATCTTTTTACCTTAAACAAAAGCTAATACCAATGCGGAAGAGAGTAGCTGTGAAGCCACTCTCTTTTTTTATATTGTCGGAAGCCACCGAATGGGGTGATGCGGCACAGCCTGTTCTTTGCTTATACATGTACAAGCAATTGCTTATACATGTACAAGCAATTGCTTGTACATGTAAAAGCAAA
>CAMKTM010000133.1 GCA_946415695.1 uncultured Prevotellaceae bacterium
CCGTCCTTCACGCTGAGGTTGACGACGCCGTTCATCTCGGCCTTCTCGCCGCTCGTGCCGCTGGCCTCAAGAGGACGTGTCGGGGTGTTCATCCAAATATCTACACCCGAAACGAGACGGCGTGCCAGCAGGAAGTCGTAGTCCTCGACGAAGATAATCTTGCCCTGGAACTCCGGACGCTGAGAGATTTCATATATCTGCTTGATGAGTCCTTGTCCTGCGCCGTCGGCAGGGTGAGCCTTACCGGCAAAGAGGAAGATGACAGGACGCTCGGGGTTGTTTACGATCTTTGAGAGACGCTGCAGGTCGGTAAACAGCAGGTGAGCACGCTTATAGGTGGCGAAGCGGCGGCAGAAGCCGATGACCAATGCATTGGGGTTGAAGCTTTCAACGAGCTTGACTACTCGCTGCGGGTCGCCCTGGTTCTTCAGCCAAGTTTCCTTGTACTGCTCGGCAACATACTTGAAGAGCTTATCCTTCAAAACCTGGCGTACTTTCCAGATTTCTTCATCGGGACAATCGTAGATGCCGTGCCAGATTTCCTCGTTCGACTGGTCGCTGAGATGCTTTGCGTCGAAATACTTGGCATAAATCTGACGCCACTCCGCAGCGCACCAAGTGGGGAAGTGAACACCGTTTGTGACATAGCCCACATGGCTCTCCTCGGGATAATAGCCGTTCCAGATGCCGTTGAACATCTTCTTGCTGACCTCGCCGTGCAGCCAACTTACGCCGTTGACTTCCTGACATGTGTTGCAGGCAAAGGTGCTCATGCAGAATTTCTCGCTGTGGTCGTCAGGGTTCATGCGGCCCATGCCGATAAACTCATCCCACGTGATACCGAGGATCTGAGGATAGCCGCCCATGTACTTGCCGAAGAGCTGCTCGTCGAAATAGTCGTGACCGGCAGGAACAGGAGTATGAACAGTATAGAGACTGCTGGCACGAACCAGTTCCAATGCCTGGTCGAATGTCAAGCCCTCGCGGATGTAGTCGCAGAGGCGCTGCAGGTTGCAGAGTGCGGCATGTCCCTCGTTGCAATGGTAGATGTCTTTCTTGATGCCGAGTTTCTTGAGCAGCAGCATACCGCCGATGCCAAGCAGAATCTCCTGCTTCAGGCGGTTCTCCCAGTCGCCGCCATAGAGGGCATGGGTGATGGGCTTGTCAAACTCGGAGTTCATCTCGTTATCGGTGTCCAAGAGATAGAGCTTCACACGGCCGACATTGACACGCCAAACGAATGCATGGACATGATAGTTCATGTAGGGAACATCAATAACCATTGGCGTGCCGTCCTCGTTCATCTGCTGTTCGATGGGCAGGGAGCCGAAGTTCTGAGCTTCGTAGTTGGCAATCTGCTGACCGTCCATGGCGAGGCTCTGAGTGAAGTAACCGAAACGATAGAGGAAGCCTACGGCACACATATCGACGTTGGAGTCGGATGCCTCCTTCACGTAGTCGCCAGCCAACATTCCCAGACCGCCGCTGTAGATCTTCAGGGCAGAGTGGATGCCGTACTCCATGCAGAAGTAAGCCACGGAGGGACGGGTGCGGTCGGGCTCTACGTCCATGTACTTCCTGAACTTAGTATAGACTTCATGAATGCGCTTCATAAGAGCTTTGTCCTTCAGGATTTCTTCTTTGCGAGTGAAACTGAGGCGCTCGAGGAGCATCACAGGATTGTGCTTCACGTCGTGATAGATTTCCGGGTCAAGGTCACGGAACAGGTCACGAGCCTCATAGTTCCACACCCACCACATATTGCGGGCGAGTTCCTCGAGCTTGCAGAGTTCGGCGGGCATACTGTTTTTTACAATGACCTGCTTCCAGCTGGGTTGGTTTGCATTACTTGCTTTAATCTTCATAATGTTCTTTGTTTTTATATAGGACTAACAAGCGTTATTTGGCATATTAGGCCTCTTTGTTTTTCTTTCTTTCTATTGTTTTTCTTAAAGCGATGTCATAGGCATCGTAGTAGTATGTGATAAAGTTCTTCCAGAGTGCTTTCTCTGCAAGGGCGGCAGCGTTGCGACGCACCTTGTCGATGGTTTTCTTGTCGAAGGCGGAATAGCGGGCGATGGTGGCGCTGAGCTGTTCCGCCACTTCCTGGGCATTGTAGTCATTGCGGGAAATCACTTCGACGCCGTCCTCAAGCCTGCTGTCGTGGCCTACACAGTTGCTTACCCAAGCACCAAAGCCGCTGAGGGAGGTGGTGATGCAGGGGACATGGAAGGCGACGGCTTCGAGCGGCGTGTAGCCCCAAGGTTCATAATAAGAGGGATAGGCTGCGAGGTCGTCACCGATGAGGAGGTCATAGTATGGCATTTGGAAGATGCCGTCGTTGCCGTTCAGGTAACAGGGTACAAAGATGACCTTCACGCGGCTATGCACGTCGTTCTTCATGCCGTGAGAACGCAAGAAGTTGAGTACGGGGTCGTTCCACGGCTCATACAAGTTGTGGGTGATGACAGGGTCGGGCAATGGCTCGGAGTACGTTCCGCCCAACCTGAGGCGCTCTTGGAGGTCAGTGCGAGGGCTTTCCACCCATGCCGGAACCTGCACGAGCATCAGCACGGGACGTTGCAAGTCATTGTCGTAGAGGCTGCGATAGGCTGCCTCGAGGAAGACGTCGATGCCTTTGTTGCGATATTCATAACGGCCACTTGTTGCCACGATGAGCGTGTCGTCGGTGAACTCGGCGCCCGTCAAGGCGTTGGCTACCTGAAGAATCTTGGCGCGGGCTTCGCGACGACGCTTGTTGAAAGCCGCTCCGGAAGGCACGAAGTCTGCTTCAAAGCCATTGGGGAGAATGACATCCGGCTGCTTGTCAAGCAGTTCGGCGCACTCACGGCCTGTCACATCGCTGACCGTCGTGAAGCAATCCACATTGTGAGCTGCCTGCCGTTCTACGCTGTGCTTGGCTTCCATGTTGAGTTCGCCAGCCATCTGTGTGCCGTTATATGCCCAAAGGTATTCGTAGAGGGGCTTGTTGTTGCCGGCTATGCTGCGCCCTATGCTTGTGGCATGAGTGGTGAAGATGGTGGCTATCTCGGGCACATACTTCCTGATGTAGAGTGCGCCGAGGCAGGTCATCCATTCGTGAGCCTGATAAACGACTTTCTTCTTGCTGCTTAGTTTGTTGCGGAAGAAGCTTTCCACCACGAGGGCTGCGGCGTAGCTGAACATGCAGGCTTCGTCGTAGTCGCCGTAAGCATGAAGGCTATCTACCTGGAAATCCTCCCAAGCTTTGCCGTACAGCTCGTTCTTCATGTCGAAGTAAGGTTGGAAATCCACCAGTATGGTATAGGGCTTGCCAGGAATGTTCCAACGGCCCACACGGACATGAAGTCCGCTTTCCGAGGCTTTCTTTACCCAAGGACGCCACATCGTGGCATCCTCCTCGAAGAGAGGATTCTCCTTCCCTCCCCAAAGGTCAGGACCAATGAATACCAACTTGTCCGGGAACTGCTCCTGCAACGTCTTAGCGCGTGTTGACAGCACCGTATAGATGCCGCCCATCTTGTTACATACTTCCCAACTACTCTCAAAAATAAAGTCGGGAACCAATCGCGTTTCTCTCATTAACAACCTTATTTCCTTATTTTCGGGCGCAAAGATACAACAATTTATGTTAAAAAGAAAGCTTTTGTGCTTTTAATATAAAAATGTAGAAGGTTTGCGTTACAACGTAATACTTTTTTCGCTATCTTTGTAGGAGATTTTCGACGACACAGGCTTAATTGCAAAACAACACACGAGTAAATGCGAAACAACACACGAGTAAATTGGCAGTTACACATGAGTAAATTGGCAACTATTGCTGTGACGTTTTTCTTCGCGACAGCAGCCCTTGGCGTACAACCCTGGAAACTCCGGCTGCACTGCCCGGAAGAGAAGATCGACTTGCATCTTGACCTATACGAAGAAAGCGTTGAGGTTCCAGGCATGGAAGCTTTCGGGCCGATGAACGGCTACCTGGGCGGCAACATCTACGGCATTTGGTACGTCGTGGGCTTCGACATCAAGGACGACCAGCATGCCGTCGTGACGATTGCCAACGACCTGGGCAGCGAGGACCAGAAACTGACCTTGACGCAGACCTCCGACAGCACATACCAACTGAAGTTCCTCGGCTACAATGCCGTGAAACGCGCCCAGGGCAAGAAGCTGGTGAAAATACCCGGCGAATTGAACATGAAGGCTATGCCCCTCGGACTCTCCAAAAAGGGAGGAAGCAAATAAATCTACATTAAAGAAAATGCTATGATGAAACACAAAAAACGCTTCCACTCAGGAGAGAAGAAGAGGGGACATTACTTTCTCGCCATTCTTGTCGGCATCTGCTTCGGCATCGTGCTGACGCTGGCAGCGTTCTATACAAGCAACGTCACCTCCACCAACGAGTCGTGCGCAGCTTGCCACGTTCATCCCGAGGCAGAGACGAGCTGGAAGCAGAGCGTCCACTTCAACAACGAAAGCGGTGTGCCGACGGACTGTGCCGCCTGCCATCTGCCGCCCCCAGGCACTCCACATTACTACTGGGCAAAGGCAAAGACCGGCCTGCGCGATGTCTGGATGTACCTGACGCACGACAAGGAGGAACTCGACTTCGAGTCGAAACGCACCGTGGAGTACGCTCCGAACATCGTCTATAACAGCTCGTGCAAGAAGTGCCACACGAACCTCTTCCCGCAAGGCATCACGGACGACGGCGTGGCGGCACACCTCTATTACGAGGAGAACGAGGAGAAGCTGGGCCTGCAATGCGTGAGTTGCCACCTCGATGCCGGACACTTCATTGCCGGCTACAAGCACGAGAAGATGGTTTCCGCACCTATTGACACGACGGGACCTGTCTTTACGGAACCCGCTTCGGTGACGTCCTTCTCGAACTTCATCGAGACTATTCCCGGCACACGCGCCTCCATCAGCATGATTGCTGTGCCGGGAGGCAAGTTCACGATGGGCAGCCAGAAGGGCGACAAGTTCAGCCGTCCCGACGAATACCCTGCCCACGAAGTGACCGTCTCGCCTTTCTTCATGGCCGAGACGGAGATAACATGGGACCAGTACTGGGCTTTCTACGTGGAGACGATGTCGGAAGGACGCACGAAGCCCGAGACCATCTATGCCAACAACAGCCGTCCGGACGTGGACGCCGTGTCCGGTCCTACCCCACCCTTCGGCATGCCCGACCAGGGATGGGGCATGGGCAGTCGTCCGGCCATCACCATGACACACTATGCCGCCGAGACCTTCTGCCAATGGCTCAGTCTGAAGACAGGACGCCACTACCGCCTCCCGACGGAAGCCGAATGGGAGTATGCTGCTCGTGGCGGCACGGATACGCCTTACTTCTTCGAGGGCAAGCCCTCCACCTATTCGAGCGAAGGACTGTGGAACAGCATCTTCGGCACCGACACGACAACCATCAACCGCTACGCCATCTATGCCCTCAACAGCAAGAGCCGCACGCAGGAACCGTCGCGAGTGGCTGCCAATCCCTTCGGCTTGCGCAACATGCTGGGCAACGTGATGGAGTACTGTCAGGACTGGTATGCCGAGAATGCCTATGAGAAGGCAGGCACGAATGCTGTTGACCCCAAAGGCCCCGCCACGGGAACAGACTATGTGGTCCGCGGCGGCTGCTACAACGACGACGCCAGCGAGCTGCGCTGTGCTGCCCGCCGCCACAGCGACTACGAAGCCTGGCTCAAGACCGACCCGCAGAACCCGAAGAGCATCTGGTGGCTGAGCGACATCAAAGGCATCGGCTTCCGCATCGTCTGCGAAGCAGAGATCGGGAAGAACTAGTAAAACTAGTTAGAACTAGTTAGAACTAGTTAAAACTAGAAAAAACCAGAAAAAAGGAAAAGAAAACAACCATAAAACCAAAACTGAATTATGAAAGAACAATCCATTAGCAGGCGCCGCTTCTTGACTGGCGCCGCAACGGTTGGAGCTGCCGCAGTGGCTGCTCCTGCACTGCTTGCCAGCTGTTCTGGCAGCAACAAACTCACACCCCTCAAGAAGGAGGGCGAATACTACGTGCCCGAACTCCCAGACAAAGCCATCGACGGCCCCGAGCTGAAGGTAGGCCTCATAGGCTGCGGCGGCCGCGGAAGCGGTGCCATCATCAACCTGCTCGACGCTGCCGACAACATCAAGGTCACAGCTCTGGGCGACGTCTTCCGCGACAGGCTGGACGACGTGCGCAACCGCCTCATCAACGAGCGCCAGCAGGAAGTGCCGGAGGACAAGTGCTTCGTTGGCTTCGACGCCTACAAGCAGGTCATCGACTCGGGTGTCGATATGGTCATCTTGACAACGCCCCCAGTCTTCCGCCCCGAACACTTCAAGTATGCCACTGAGAAGGGCGTACACTCCTTCCTCGAGAAACCCGTCTGCATCGACCCCAAGGGCTATCGCTCCGTCATGGCAACTGCGAAGCAGGCTCTGGCTAAGAACCTGAGCGTCGTGGTCGGCACACAGCGTCACCACGAGCGTCGCTACGTGGAGGCCAACAAGCAGATACAGGCAGGACTCATCGGCGAGATTACCGGCGGCAACGTCTATTGGAACCAGGGAATGCTCTGGTACCGTCAGCGCGAAGAGGGCTGGACGGACATGGAGTGGAACATCCGCGACTGGGTGAACTGGAAATGGCTCTCCGGCGACCATATCATCGAGCAGCACGTACACAACATCGACGTCTTCCTCTGGATGAGCGGCTTGA
>CAMKTM010000134.1 GCA_946415695.1 uncultured Prevotellaceae bacterium
AAGCAATTGCAAGTACATGACCATGCAATTGCAAGTACATGACCATGCAATAAACATGGCTTTTCTTGTCCGGTGGGTTTGCCTGAGGTTTCGGCTCTGTTTATTCGTCGCGAGACATCATGACTTGCTGGGTTACTAACGTGCGTGACAAAAGGTTTACATCTAAAAACACGAAACAGACGAAAAGTGTGAATGAACATCTGAAGATGCAAAACGACAGTGCCCGTTCTGCCGCCCTAAAAGGAACCCGAGAGGGGCTTGTCAAGCAGCAAAATCCGTAAAAGTGGCCGAAAAAACAGATTTAGTGGACAATAATCGTTTATTTCCGCATTTTTCAGTAACTTTGTGCCATTAAACTTCAAACGAACACGATTATGAAGAAAGTTTTTATGGTTTGTGCACTCCTTGTGAGTGCATTCTGTGCCCAGGCATATAATCTCAAGGCAACTGTCAGCATCGAAAAAAAGTCGAAATGGCGCTTTGACATTGCGCTTGAGAACAACAATCTGGATTTCACAGCCTTTCAGATGGATATTACTTTGGATGGCGATGCAACGATAAAGTCCAAAAATATGACCGCCGATAGTCTGATGCGTAACCACTCGCTGAATCTGTTGGGACAGGACGGAAAATACCATCTGACGGGCTTCAATACGGGTAACCGTGTGCTGAAGGGAAAAGAGGGACCGCTGTTCAGCTTTACCATTGAAGGAAATGTCGATAGCATTACCATCGATAATGTCTTTTTTGTCAAGGAGGATTGCTCCAAGGTGAAGCCCTACGACATCATCAAGACGGCAGGAGACGACAAGAAATCCAAATCCAGCCCAAAGGAGCGCGAAGTCGTCTTTATCAAGAAGGGAACGAAAGTGTATAGTATCGACTATCGCGGCATCTGCATCCGGAAAGGGAGCAAATAGGATTACCCTAATAGACGACAAACATCTAAGAACACGAAAAAGAGGGTATGTCAGTTTGATGTGACATACCCTCTTTTAGGTTTTATGTGTCTGTATGATTAGTAGAAGATGTAGCGTTTGTCGCTGATGTCGGCCTTCTGGCGAAGCTCGTTCAGGAAGTTGCCGAGGCTACGCATGATGGTCTGCTGCAGCTTCTGCTCTTCCTGCTTCTTGTCGAACTTGGCATCGATCTTCTTCTGGTCGAGCACCTGATAGGCATAGACGGCAGACTTGCCCTTGATGCCGCTCTTGAAGTCGCCCTTCTTAGCTGTGCTGACAGAGCCGCTCAATACGGGTTCGCTGGCTCCGACTTTCGAGATGAAGGCATTGCCAGAGAAGGTGATGTGGCGGATGGTGTCGGTGACGGCACCTTCAATCTTGGCCACGTCGGCGATGCTCTTGACGCCGTTCATCTTCTCCAGAAGGAGGGCAGCTTTCTTGTCCTTTGTTACCTCTCCACGCAGGAAAGTGTTGATCTGCTCGTCGTCCATTGAGAGATAGCCTTTCTTGTGAATGCCTGTGAGTATGATGACGAGCAGGTGGTCGTTCTCGCCGCACTCATAGAGGGGAGATACGTCGCCTACCTTTGTCTTCTCGTCGAAGATCCAGCGCAGTGCGTCGCGAGTGCTGCGTACATTAACTACATTGTGTTCTGTGCTGCTCATGTTGTTGCGGGTCTGAACAGTGTAGCCAGCCTGTGCTGCTTGTGCTTCAATGTCCTCGGCCTTGGCATTGCCGGCCAGGAAACTGCTGAAATCGTTGTATGCCTTTCCGTAGGTATCCTTGCTGAAGTCCATGGTGCGCTTGATGACTGCTACGTCGTACTTGTTGATGAAGTTGCGACGGTCAGTAATCTGAGCAATGATGACACCCTGGCCATCGAGCACAATCTTGTTGTTGCTTCCCACGGCAGCACCGGTGATGGTGCTGAGGAACTTGCGGTTGTTCTCGTCAATAGCTTGACCTTCATACTGGCTGCTTGTAATCCATGTCTTGGCGGCCGGCTGGTCGTACTTCTTGGCGATGGTGTCGAAGTTGGCACCTGCTGCGAGGGCGTTCATAATGCTGTCTGCAGTCTTCTCGATGGCAGCCATGTCGTTGCCAGGAGCAGCAATCTGACGAATCTCAACAGAGTCGGGCAGGCTGACCTTGCCAATGAGGCGGACGATGTTGATGGTGTTGTCGTGGTCATGCACGAAGGGGCCTACCTGAGAGCCAACGCTCAGGGAGTCGAGCTGTTCAGCGATGTCGTGGGGCAGAGCCTTTGCGCTGATGGGCAGTGCGCTGTAGGGCACTTGGCTTGCAGCTTCGCGCACGGTCTTGGCGGGGTCAGCACCTTCGGCCAGAGCCTGTGCATAGCCTTCCATCTCCTTTTGGAGGTTTGCTTTGTCGGCGTCGCTGGCTGTGACTTTGATGTCGATGTACTTGATGTCGCGTGTCTCTTCGTCGGCACGGAACAGTTCCTTCATTTCTTCGTACTTGGCTTTGATGTCGCTGTCTTCAACCTTGACGTCGTCGTCCTTGACGCTGGAGAAGGGGAGAGCAGCCATGTAGATGTCGCTCTCGTTGGTGCGACCGTCGAAGCTGGCTTGTGCGCTGATGGGGTTGCTGACCATCAAGCCGTTGAGCAGCGACTGATACTTCTGTGTCAGTGTCTGCTGGCGAATGGTCTTTTCGATGAACTTCCAGTAGTTGTTCATTTGTTGGTATTGCTCCTTGACCTCGCTGGTGAGGTTGGGGTTGGTCATCACTTCGTTGTACTGGTTCAGGAACTGCTTGAGTGCATTTACGTCGAAGGTGCCCTGCTGTGTGCGGAAAGGTGTCTGAGCAAGAATGGGGCTGCGGCCATTGTTGATGATGTCCTGCAATTCAGCGTCGGTAACAGTGATGCCGAGCTTCTCGCATTCGTGCTGCATGAGTTTCTCGTTTACAAGGGATTGCCAGACTTGGTCGCGGAACATGGAGAGCTGGTCGTCGGAAAGGGAGCTGATGCCCTGTGTGAATTTGACGACGTCGGTGTATTCCTCGACTTGTGCGTTGAACTCTTGTACGTTGATTTTCTCACCATAGATTTTGCCGACACGCTGGCGGCTCTCTGTCTGTGTGTAGGTAAGGGAGCGCACGAACTCTTCGGCGATGAAGGCAAACAGGGCGAGACCGACTGTGCCAATGAGAATCTTGCCTCTGTTGCGGATTTTTTGTAATGTTGCCATTGTTTGTTTATGTTTTGTTTATTAGTATTAGCTCAAAAAGCGCACAAAGGTACGCATTTTTTTTTATATAACAGGCATTTGGGTGAAGAAAAAGTTATTATTAAGTCATAATTCACTTTTCTCAATTCATAATTTGCAATTCACAATTCAGAATTATCTCCTTGCTCGCGCTCAAAGTGAGCCTTGTTGCCAATTGTATGGCATTGCCTAATTATGAATTGTGCATGATGAATTGCTTCACTCCTCCAGGAGTTGTTTCATGAAGGCATCGAGGTCTTCCTCCAACCCGTCGAGCAGTGCTGTGTCGAGCATGACTGTCTCCTCGGTGTCGATGATGACCAGATCCTGCAGCGTTTCGTGGTCTTCGTCGATGAGGACGAAGCTGAAGGGTTGCATGATGCTCATCTTCTCGATGCTCGGGCGGAGGCTTTCGATGCAGCGGCGCAGGATGGGCACGATGTCTTCGTAGAAATCCTCGTCGGCGCTCTTTATCCATTCCTCTACGACGCAGCGGTCGAGTTCCTCGTCATCGTCGTTGTAGGTGCGTATCTCGCCAGTGTAATTGCTCACCAAGAGGTGGATGTCCGTCATGACCGGCTCTGCCTCGGCGGGGAACTTGGCGATGACCTTGCGCAGCGTGCGCTCAATCTGCTGGATTGTCTGTTTGCTTGCTTCCATAGGATAGGGATTTTTAATAGATGCTATAGTAGCTATAGAGACTATAGGAGCTATAGAGACTATAGAAAATTAATCAAAGGTTCTTGCCGTGGCACTGTTTGAACTTCTTGCCGCTGCCGCAGGGACATGGGTCGTTGCGTCCGGGCAGGTTCTCGCGGCGGATGGGCTGCACGGGTTGGCGGTCGCGAGTGTCGCGAGCTGCTGCCTGCTGCTGTCCGGCATCGGTGAGTTCGCCGCGCGACTCTTGCAGGCGGGGCTGGTCGCGGCGTGGGGCTTCCTGTTGCTGAGGCGCTTCCTGTATCTGGAGTTCAGGTATCATGGCACGCATGATGATGCCCACGGTGCGGTCGTTAATCTGATTTATCATGTCGTCGAAGAGCTTTGCGCTCTCCAGCTTGAAGATGAGCAAGGGGTCTTTCTGCTCGTAGCTGGCATTGTGTACGCTGTGCTTCAGTTCGTCGAGCAGTCGCAGGTTCTCCTTCCAGGCATCGTCGATGATGTGCAGGATAATGGCTTTGTGGAAAGCTGTCACGATGCTGCGCGACTGGCTCTCGTAAGCTTCCTTGAGGTTCGATGGGATGTTGTATTGGCGATTACCTGCTATGACGGGCACCATGAGGTTCTCGTACATTGCGCCCTGCGGGCTTTCGTAAATGTGTGCCACAACCTTTTGGGCATTGTGCATCATGATTTCCGTCTTCTGCTGGAAGCGTTCCAGCACTTTCTGGTAGGCCAGCTCTGCCACGTCGTCGAGTTTCATCGTTTCGAACTGTTCTGCCGTGAAGGGCACTTCCATCGCCATGACTTCGAGGAAACGCAGTCGGCAACCCTCGTAGTCGTTGTTCTCCAGAATGTTGCAGACGCGGTCCCATATCATGTTGCTGATGTCCATGCCGAGGCGTTCGCCGATGAGGGCATGGCGGCGCTTCTCGTAGATGACGGTACGTTGCTTGTTCATCACGTCATCGTACTCCAGCAGGTTTTTGCGGACACCGAAATGGTTCTCCTCGACCTTCTTCTGTGCATTCTCGATGCTGCGCGTAATCATGCTGTGCTCAATCATCTCGCCGTCTTTGAAGCCAAGGCTGTCCATTACTTTGGCAATGCGTTCGCTGGCAAAGAGTCGCATCAGTTTGTCCTCAATGCTGACGAAGAAGACGCTACTGCCCGGGTCGCCTTGACGACCGGAACGTCCGCGCAACTGACGGTCCACGCGTCGGCTTTCGTGTCGTTCTGTGCCGATGATGGCAAGTCCGCCTGCAGCCTTCACTTCGGGCGAGAGCTTGATGTCCGTACCACGGCCTGCCATGTTGGTGGCGATGGTCACTGTGCCCAGCATTCGCTCTTCGCTTTTTAAGAGTTCTGCGGCATCGCGTGGCTCACGCTTTTCTTTCTTGGCAGCTTCAGCTTCGAGCCGTGTCTGATAGTTCACAGCTGCGCTCTTCTCGTTGAAGCCGCGTCCATCGGTCGTTACATAGACGGTGCCCTTTGTGCTCTGGCCTGCCAGTGCCACGATGTCGGCCTCCTTCTGATGCAGTTTGGCATTCAATACCTGGTGAGGTATCTTGCGCATTTGCAGCATCTTGGAGAGCATCTCGGAAATCTCGACGCTTGTGGTGCCGACCAGTACGGGGCGTCCGCTGGTGCGCATCAGTTCGACTTCCTCGATGACAGCCTTGTATTTCTCTCGCTGCGTACGATAGACGCGGTCGTTCATGTCCTTGCGGACGACAGGGCGGTTGGTCGGAACCTCCACGACATCGAGCTTGTAGATGTCCCAGAACTCGCCGGCTTCAGTGACGGCAGTACCCGTCATGCCTGCCAGCTTGTGGTACATGCGGAAGTAGTTCTGCAGGGTGATGGTGGCGTAGGTCTGTGTGGCAGCCTGCACCTTGACGTGCTCCTTGGCTTCTACAGCCTGATGCAGTCCGTCGCTCCAGCGGCGGCCCTCCATGATACGTCCTGTCTGTTCATCGACAATTTTGATTTCGCCGTCTTGTATGACGTATTCATCGTTGAGGTTGAACATGGTGTATGCCTTCAGCAGCTGCTGTATGGTGTGAACGCGTTCGCTCTTCGTCGCATAATCGTTGAAGATGCGGTCTTTCTCTTCGAGTTTCTCTTCGTCTGTCTTGCCGGAGTGGTCGATTTGCGACAGGACTGTGGCGATGTCTGGCAAGATGAAGAGGTCGGGGTCGTTGACCTGCGATGCTAACCACTCATTACCTTTGTCCGTTAGTTCCACGCTGTTCAGCTTCTCGTCAACGACGAAGTAAAGCGGGTCGGTAGCTTCTGGCATGCGGCGGTTGTTGTTCTCCATGTATATTTCTTCGGTAGAGAGCATTCCTGCCTTGATGCCCGGTTCGGAAAGGAACTTGATGAGGGGCTTGTTCTTAGGCAAAGCCTTGTGGCTGCGGAAGAGGGCAAGGAAGCCTTCGGCGGTTTTCTGCTTGTCGTTGGCTTCTGTGCCTTCTGTAATTTGCTTCTTCGCTTCTGCCAGATACTGAGTAGCCAACTGCCTTTGTACGCCAACGAGACGTTCCACGAGGGGCTGGTATTGCTCGAACTGCTGGTCGTCGCCCTTTGGCACGGGGCCAGAGATGATGAGCGGCGTGCGGGCATCATCGATGAGGACAGAATCGACCTCATCCACGATGGCATAGTTATGGGAGCGTTGCACAAGGTCCTTCGGGTCTTGCGCCATGTTGTCGCGCAGGTAGTCGAAGCCGAACTCGTTGTTCGTGCCGAAGGTGATGTCGGCGAGGTAAGCTTTGCGACGTGCCTCGCTGTTCGGCTGGTGCTTGTCGATGCAGTCCACGCTCAGGCCGTGGAACATGTAGATGGGGCCCATCCATTCGGAGTCACGCTTTGCCAGATAGT
>CAMKTM010000135.1 GCA_946415695.1 uncultured Prevotellaceae bacterium
GACCCCCTCTGACTTTTGCCCTCCGTCGGGCGAAGCCCTCCCCAATTGCTCCGCTACCAACGGGCAATTGCCCTCTTGGGGGAGAAGCAATCGCTCGACAAAGTCAACTTCTGTCGAGGAAAGCCTCCCCATAGAGGGGGAGGTTTGGAGAGGGTCTGTTCCCTTCCTCGTCTGCCCCACCGACGTCCTGTCTTCGCCCATCATCCTCGAGAATGTCCGCATCGAGACCGACACGCCGCAGACTGTTACAGCTGACGGCAAAATAATTACCGGCACCTTCCAACGGACAGGCGATGTGCCTGCCTTCTCTGCCATCGTCACCGACGACCCTGATGGCATCGGGGAAGTGGAAAGTGAAAAGTTAAAAGAGAAAAATGAGGGAGCATCCTGGTACGACTTGGGAGGTAGCCGCGTCCCCCTTCCCGCAAAGGGTGGCATCTACGTCACAAAAGGCAGGAGCGTCCTCAAATAAGCTGGCAGCAGAGCCTAAGGAAACACTACATGGTAAAGAAGAACAAGGTACGAATAACAGCCATTCGTCAGACGGTCTATCCTGACTTGATGGCAAGATACGAGAATCCCATCGAGCACGCCTGCGACGTCAGGGAGGGCCAGCAATGGGTTTCTATCGACGGACAAAGGCCCGAAGGCATGTGCCCCTCGGCCTGGGAGTCCATGCGCACTTTCGTGGAGTCGCTGGCCAAGGGCGAAGGCAACTTCTTCGACGGCTGGATGAAGAACCCAATGAGTGCGATGATCAGTTGCAACGACGGCTTCCGGCCTTTCAGCTTCTACATCGAGACAATTAAGGAAATATGAGGCCAAAGAGAACACAACGACTGGCAGCAGTCTTATTGATGCTCTGCTGCGGGCTGACGGCTGGGGCGCAGACGTTTAGCGAGTGGTTCGAGGATAAAACCTTGCGGCTCGACTATGTCTTTGCGGGCGATGCAAGCAAGCAGGAACTGTACGTTGACCAGCTCACGCAAATTCCGCGATGGTTCGGGCGGCGCACACGGCTGGCCGAACTGCCGTTGGCTGGCAACGGACAGGTCACGGTGCGGGCACACAACTCGCAGCAGGTCATCTACCGACACGCCTTCTCCACGCTCTTCCAGGAATGGCTGTCGACGGACGAAGCCAAGCACACGCGGCGCTCGTTCGAGAACGTCTTCCTCGTGCCCTTCCCGCGCGACACGGTCGATGTGACGGTCGAACTGTTCGACTTCCACAGCCATGTGCAGGCATCACTGACGCATACCGTTGTCCCGACCGACATTCTCATCAGTCACAAGGGAGAGCGGAACGTCTCTTCCTACATTACCCTCCAGCAGGCAGCCGACACCATGCGTTGCCTCCACATTGCCTACGTGCCAGAGGGTTACACAGCCGGTGAGATGACGTCCTTCCTCGACCACTGCCACACGGCAATGGAGGCACTCTTCCGGCACGAGCCCTTCAAGAGTCTGCGCCACCGCTTCAACATCATCGCCCTGCTGACACCTTCCGCCGACAGCGGCGTGAGCGACCCGGGCAAGGGCGTGTGGCTCGACACGGCCCTCGGTTCCCACTTCGACACGTTCTACAGCCAGCGATACCTCACCACGCTCCACTTGAAACGACTCCACGACCTGCTGGCCGGTACACCCTACGAGCACATCATCATCCTGGCCAATACCTCACACTATGGTGGCGGTGGCATCTACAACTCCTACAACTTGAGCTACACCGGCGGAAAGCAGTTCGAGCCGGTCGTCGTCCATGAGTTCGGTCACTCGTTTGGTGGCTTGGGCGACGAATATCCCTATGGCAACGACGACCCCATGTACTTCTCCGACACGGAGCCATGGGAGCCGAACCTCACCACGAAGCACGACTTCAGCGGCAAGTGGCAGAACCTCATCGACGAAGGGCGTGCCGGCCTCGTCGAAGGCGGTGGCTACCTGTCGAAAGGTGTCTGGCGAGGTCAGGAGAACTGCCGCATGCGTACCAACGAGGAGCCCGACTTCTGTCCTGTCTGCCAGCAGGCCCTGCGGCGGCTCATCAACTTCTATACGGAATAAGTCTCACAGAACAAAACCGTCCGCAGCAAGGCGACAATGCATTTGTCACCTTGCCGCGGACGGTTTTTTATTTCTTTTCTTTATCTTTCAGGCGGGCGAACTCTTTCTTTGCTTTGGCGAGCTGCTTCATAAAGTCGTCGTTGTTGAGCAGGGCAGGCAGCACCAGAGCGCCCACCATCTGTCCGGCTTTCACGTCGCTGTAGTGGTGATAGCCTACAATCCATCGGCTTTCTCCGAAGTCGAGGCCGCGCTTGTAGAGCTGGTTCTGCCTTTCGGGGTTGATGGTGGCCAGCACCATTGAGACGGCAACGCCCGTTGCGCTGTGTCCGGAGACGTAGCTGCCGTTGTTGCGCAGGTGTTCCTCTGCTTCGGGAACGGCGGTGGGCTCGTTGTAGAGGGCATAGGGCCGTGTGCGCTTGTAGAGGTTTTTTGTGCAGCGTGTGGCATAGCTACCGGCGTCCTCCTTCATCGTGTTGATGAGTTTGTAGATTTCGGGCGTGTTCTCTTTGGAGAGTGTCATGCCGAAGGCTTCCGAGAAGACTTCGAGGATGTTGTCGGTCGAGGTGTTGGCATCCTTCACGGCCTGTTTGCCGCGTTCTGTCGGGCGGAGCGTCTTGCCGTACTGGTACATGTGGAAGTCCTGTTCGAAGAGCAGGGAGCCGAAAGCAGGCGGTGGGCCGATGAATGTGGTGTCGAGCGGTGCTTCTTCCTTCTTCAGGTAGTGATTGGACTGGGCATAAAGAACAATGCCTGCAAGCAATAATGCAATGAGGCTGATACTTTTTTTCATGGTGTGCTTTTGTTTGATTAGGTTTTATGGGTTGTAAAGATACGGTCGGGTTCCAAATGCGTGGAGCCCGACCGTTTCTTGTTTTTAAGGAATAATTTCCTTATTAGAATACAACACCGACATTGACGCGAACGCCGCTGGTCTTGAAGTCGTGAAGGTAACTTGTGTTGGAGTAATCAACTTGTGCTAACTTCATGAAATCATAGCTCCAACCCACTCCAAAGTGGAAGTTCCAGATGTCGAAGTTACAACCGAGCTCTGTACCCAGCTGGAAGCGGTTGCCGTCAACGCCGTTATAATCGTACCAACTCTTTTTACCATCTTTATCCCAGTAATAGTTGATTTTGAAGTTCAGACCCCAATACGGAGCAATGTAGAGTTTGGTGTTTCCAATCTTGAAGCGATAGCTTACGTCAACGGGAATGACGAAGTTGAACAGCTTGTCGCCTTCGCCGAAAGCGAAATTAGCTGCGATACCTGTTTCCAGATACAGAGGCAGGCGCTTTCCTGTCACGTTGATACCTTTCTTCCATCCTATGCCAACGCCGTGCATCATCATAGCACCGAGGTTTGTATAGTACTCGGCAACCCTAGTCGGCGCATAGCTCAAGTAGATGCGGTCGTAGTTCTTGTACTCGGGCTTCTCCTTTACGATTTGCGTCTCAACATTCGTGTAGTACTCCTTTTCGTTCTGGACTCTTTGGCTTTGGTAATCCTGAGCGTTTGCCACCGTGCTTGCGAACAAAGCAACGACAGCCAGTGATAATACTTTCTTCATGCTTGTAACTTTTTTAGGTTTAACAAAAATGTTTATTTGCTTTATTTAACGCAAAATTAGGCAAAATCTCTTAATCCACCAAATAATTTAATAAAAAATATACAAATACTGACGATTTTCGTGGCAATGGAGCACGAGAATTGCATGAAACCAACAAGAAGGCCGAACCTTTGCCGCCAAAAAGGCGTGCCGTGTTTTCCGGAAAGGCGTGCCTCGTTGACAATAAGAGCGTGCCTCGTTTGCCATAAAGGCACGCTCTTATTTTAACATTACGGGGCGAATTGACAATCAAGGCTTTGGCGGAGTGCTTTTGTGGTCGCGGAAATGGCCCCTGCCCGTCTCTTTTTGACAAAAAACTCATTTAATATAAGAAAAAAGGGGGAAAATGCTTGGCGAAAAGAAAAAATGTCGTACCTTTGCAGCCGGTTTGGAAAAAGTCGTCTATTGGAATAGACTAAAAAGAGAAAATTAGAAATGGCTAAGATTTGTCAAATTACCGGTAAGAAGGCCATGATTGGCAACAACGTGTCACACTCCAAGCGTCGCACGAAAAGGACTTTCGACGTGAACCTTTTCACCAAGAAGTTCTACTATGTGGAAGAGGACTGCTGGATCAGTTTGAGCATCAGCGCTTCCGGTCTGCGCTACATCAATAAGGTAGGACTCGACGCTGCTCTGAAGAATGCAGTGGCTCAGGGTTATTGTGATTGGAAAGACATTCGTGTAATCGGCTAAACAATTAAAGATTTAAGGATTTGAGGATTTGAGGATTTGAGGATTTGCACCTTGCGTCTCTCCTATAATCATTAAATCAAAAATCATTAAATCATAAAATCTAAGTTATGGCAAAGAAAGTAAAAGGCAACAGAATCCAGGTGATTCTGGAATGCACGGAGATGAAGCAGAGCGGACTGCCCGGCACATCCCGCTATATCACCACGAAGAACAGGAAGAATACTCCCGAGCGCCTTGAGCTCAAGAAGTATAACCCCATCTTGAAGAAGATGACTGTTCACAAGGAAATTAAGTAATTGGACAATTGGACAAATTGACAATCGACAGTTAATTGTGAAATTGTGAAATTGTAAAATTTAAGTTATGGCAAAGAAAACAGTCGCAACCCTGCAGACGGGTAAAACCGATGGCCGTTCATACACCAAGGTTATCAAGATGGTGAAGAACCCTCAGACCGGTTCCTACGCTTTCGACGAGCAGATGGTTCCCAACGAGGCCGTGAAGGATTTCTTCAAGAATTAAGAGTTATTGAATGATAGTTGGAAGGTGGGAAGCAGAAATGCTTCCCGCCTTTTTTTGTGTGTTGCCGAGGGACGGGCAGCGCGTCGGGTTGCCGAAGCCGGCGGGCAGACATAGCAAGAGAAAAGGATACGCCCTTTCCGCCCGAGCGGGCGAAAAGGGCGTATCCTTTTGTCTTTTATGCCTTGCCTGAGAAGGCAGGCGGAGGTGTCCTTACTGTTTTTGCTCTCTGTGCTTGAGTGCAATCTTGTGCATGCTGCTGCGAACGAGGTCTATGAGGCTTTGTGTAGCAACGAAGTCAGCACGTGTGCGAGAATAGATGTATTCTTTGGTGTACCAGATGCTGCTGCCCTTGTAGCGGTATGATTCCGACTGGAGGGTGCCGTTGGCGTTCTGCACGAAGTCGAACTCGTTGCCATCAGAATGTATTTCTTTGCCATTTTGGTTTCTTGTCCTGGTGTCGGCAGTCGGCAGGTTGTCCGGGCCGAAGCCGAAGAGGCCGAGGACGGCCAGCATTCCGCCGAAGTCGTTAAGATCTGTCATCTGCTCGCCTATGTAGTAGGGAAGTTGCTTGCTGCGATTGGGCTGACCGTCGCAGGAGTAAACACGGGTATTGATTTGTGTTTCTCTAACGTTCTCGCCGTTATCATTGCCCTGTACTGTTTCTTCGTTGTTTATCGTCAGCTGATTGCTTGTCCAAGTAAAGTTTGTCGTGCTCGTGAATGTCCAAGTCTCGCTGTCTTTTAAGTCCGTCTCTTTGTAAACGGTTTTGCAAGACTTGAGTTTCTTGTCGGAGTCGTAGGTGAAGTCGAACTGTCCTTCTTCAGCCTCGTATTTGTCATCATTTTGTTCTGTATATACAATCTTTACGATGTTGTCGTTTTTGTCCAATTTGAATTTGACTTCAACGTCTTCGGCAGAGAAGGAGAACTCGTCGTCGTCCATAAGGTATGTGCGGTCTTTGTCGCCAATGCTTAAGAGGTGTCCTTTCCCGTCGTAGGTGAAATAGTAACCGCCGAAACTGGTCACTTGCCATTTATCTCCGTTGGCATCGGTGATTGACGGTTTGACTTTGTCGTCGCACGATGTGAGGCTTCCGCCTATGACTGCTGCCACAGCAAGTGAGGCAAGGCCCATGAGAATGTTTTTCTGTTTCATGTGAATTGATAAATAATGGTTAATTAATAATGTGGTTTTGAGACAATGGTCTTGGATTTTGCTTCCAATCCGCCTCAAAGGTACGATTATTTATCAACATACCAAACATGGCGATACTTTTTTTCGGTGTTTTGTCTTAAAAATCTGCTTTTTTCGTCTTTTGTAGGCTTTCGGGTGTGGCAGTTCCGGTTAATTGTTGTAACTTTGCGGGATGAATATGTCAGAGGAGCAACCTTCGTTTACGACTCACACCCTTCCCTGCGGTTTGCGCATTGTCTGCGCTCCGGGGCGGACGGATACGGTCTATCTCGGCATTGCCGTTGATGCCGGGACGCGCCACGAGCTGCCCGGCGAGAGCGGCATGGCGCACTTCACGGAGCACATGTCGTTCAAGGGGACCCGCAGGCGCTCGGCCCGGCAGGTCATCTCCTGCATGGAGGGCGTGGGCGGAGACCTGAATGCCTTCACGGGCAAGGAGGAGACGCTCTACTATTGCACTTGCCTCAAGCCGCACGTCCGCCGCGCCATCGACCTCTTGCTCGACATTGCCCTCGAGAGCACCTATCCGCAGGAGGAGATGCAGCGCGAGGTGGAGGTGGTCATCGACGAGATTGAGAGCTATCAGGACC
>CAMKTM010000136.1 GCA_946415695.1 uncultured Prevotellaceae bacterium
GCCACGGACTACGACGTCAACCATTGACCATTGACCATTGACCATTGACCATTGACCATTGACCATTGAGCATTGACCATTGAGCATTTGGCCATTGAGCATTTGAGCATTGACCGTTGACAATGGGGCGTTTAGTTCGTTGCGGATTTGCTGCTGGCGGCTCAGGGGCGTGGAGCGTTCAAGGGGGACGCTGACGGCGCCGCAGACGTGCACGGCGCAGTAGGTGGCAAGGAAGTCGGTGTCTTGTGTGGTGATGAAAACGTATGGCTGTCCTTCCTGAAGTCCGGCGTCCTTCAATTGTCTGGCTTTTTCCTGTATCCTCTGCCACAGAGATGAATAGGACAATGTCTCGTTCCCGGAGATGACTGCCGCCTTGTCTGGTGTCAGTCGGGCAAAATGCTCAATGCGTTCCTCTAAGCTTTTCATCTTTTCACTTTTTTACTTTTTCATTTTTACCTTTTCCTCCACCATCTTGACGATGGCGTCGATGGTCTTGAGGTTCTTGGGTGTGGCGTCCTTCGATTCGAGTTCGATGCCGTACTCCTCGGAGAGAAGCATCAGGATGGTCGTTACGCCAAGAGAGTCGAGCTCGCTGAAGAGGAAGTCCGACTCGAGGTCCACCATGGGGAGCGCTGCGCTCAGTAGTTCAATAATGCGTTCTTTCATAATGATAGTTATTTGAATAGTCGTGGCAGGAAATCGACCAGATACTTCCGCCAATTCTCCCAGGTGTGTCCGCCGTCGGTGGGATGATAGAGGTAGGGGTAATTGTTGTCGTCGAGCTTCCTGCGGAAGTCATCGTTCAGTTTCAGTACAAAGTCATCGTCGCCGACAGCTATGTAATAGAGGTAGGGCTTAGCCTCAAACTGTTTGGCCAGCTTCTCGTCGAAGTCCTCGTAAACGTCGATGTGCGCGAAGTCGTCGTGCTTCTCTTGTGGCGTGATGCCCACTAAGTTCAGCAGTTCCATGGCAGCGCTTCTGAGTTTTCCGATGGCATTTGCCTCGACATTGGAAATCATGTTTGTGGTCTGTGCGGAGAAAAGGCCAATATAGCCGAAGGTGTAGGGGCTGTTGGCGGAGATGTATATCGTGTGTAGCCCTCCGAGGGACAGGCCTGCAATGGCTCTGGCCTCCCTTTTCTGTCGGATGCGGTAGTGCTGTTCTGCATAGCCGAGCACTTCAGGCACGAAGGCATGTTCTATCTTTCCCAACATGGATTTGATGTTGATGCCCGACGGCTCGTTGTCCTGATACGGACTTTCGCCCGGTGCTGCATCGAGCTTCACGTTGCCGTTTGGCATGACGACAATGAGAGGCGGCACCAGCCCGGCCGCAATCATGTTGTCCAGAATCTGCGCTGCCCTGCCACGTCCCGCCCACGAGGTTTCGTCGCCGCCAGAGCCGTGGAGCAGATAGAGGACGGGGAAGGAATCCTGCGGCATCTCGTCATAGACGGCAGGCGTATAGACTGCCATTCGCCGCTGCGCCATGCCGTTCATCGAGGAAGGATACCAGACGTATTCAACCTTGCCGTGCGGCACATTGCGGTCGAAATAGTACTTTGCCACGTCGCCGTCAATAAGGAAGAAGTTCAGCATATCCTTGACGTCGCGCACGACGTTCGGGTTTGCCGGGTCGAGGACAGGCTCGTCGTCAACAAGAATCTGGTAAGTGTACATCTCGGAGAGGAGCGGCTCTGTCGTATAAGTCCAAAGGCCGTCGTCCGAGGTGCGCTGCATGTCGTAGATCTGTTCGCTTATTCCCAACGACCCCATGGGCGTCTTTATCGTTGCCGTCTTGGGGATAAAGCTGCCTTTCAGCTGTACGCAATCGGCATCCTTGTTCACATAGCTGAACGTAACCCGTCCAGAGGCATCGACCCTCGGGTTGCTCTGCTGGGCATGAATGCCAAAAGCAAAGCTTAAGAGCAGGAAGGCAAGGATGGCGTGTTTCATAATGAGGCGAATCGTTTAGGGAAGCGTTTCATCATCCATTTGAAAAGCAAGGGAGGTATGAGGTATGCCATCAGCACGACAGAGAACATGCCGATGATGGTGACTTCTGCCAGCGAGTGCAGGGCAGGGTGCTTGGCAAAGATGAGTGTGCCAATGCCGATGAACATTATCAGGGCAGAGAGGATGATGCTGCGCTTGTAGGGCGCAAGAACGGGACGTTTGTGAATGTACTCCGAGATGCAGCCCTCGGTCATGAAGATGGTGTAGTCGTCGCCCTGGCCGAAGATGAAGGTGGCAAGGATGATGTTGACAATGTTGAACTTGATGCCAAGTAAAGACATGATGCCCAGAATCCATACCCAGCTGATGGCCATCGGTATGAAGGAAATGATGGCCAACTCGATGCGTCGGAACGAAAGCCAGAGAAAGAAGAAGACAATCAGCGAACAAGCCCAGCCGACGTAGTTGAAGTCGTCGGAAAGGGCGTCGGCAACAGAGGAATGGAGCGAGGCGATGTCGAAGGCGTCGGGGAGTGCTGCCTTGACACGTTCGGCATCTTCTCTCCTGACGGTAAGCACTTCGGCAATCGTGGCGTTCCCTTTAGCTGCAGAAGAGATGTTCCCGACCAGCGCTTTAGAGGTCAGAGGGAGGAAGGCATCGAAGGGAAGAGCCGTGTGCTCCGACTCGATGATGTCTGCGAAGTCGGCGAAAGCATCTTCAGAGAAGCCATGCCTTGCAGCAGCGGCATTCAGGTCGCCAAGAAGCTGCGGATGCATCGCTACCCATTCGTTCCAAAGTTTGATGCGCTCTGCCTGCACTTGGCTCGAAGGCAGGAAGCGGCTCACGCCTTTATGCTCGACAATCAACCCTTCGCCCTTTAAGGAATCGATAGTGGCCTGTCGAGATTCTGAGCAGGCAAGGGCTTCGTCGAAAGAAGGGGCAGACGACAACTGATACAAGGAAAGATGGCCAGGAGTGTTTTGCTCGAAGATTTCTCCGAAATAGTTCATGTCTGCCTTCTGTTCGGCAGTCATGTAGTTGATGTTCGACACGTCGGAGTCGAACTCTGTGGAAAGGCTGAAGTAACCAAAGACAAGGGTAAGCAAAGCCACCACGACGACAAGCCCTTTCTTCCTTTCTATCTGCAAGGAAGCGAGGCGGCTGAGGAAGTCGGGCTTATTAAGGGAAGAGTGACGAGTGACGAGTGAAGAATCAAAGTTACTTTCGTCCGCAGTTTGGTTGCTACTATTCTTCACTCTTCGTTGACTATCTTCGAGCCTTGCTTCTTTACTCGTCACTATTAAGTGTGGCAAGTACACCAGCACGAAGAGAATAGTGCCGATGAGCAGGAAGGAGGCAAACAGGCCGAGGTCGCGCAAGGCAACGGACTTGAGCGGCACCAGGGCAAGGAATGCGCCAACGGTCGTGATGTTGCCCACGAGGAGTGGTGTCGTTATCTCGCGAAGCGCCTGACGGATGTCGGGCTGATGCTGAACATGGCTTGTGAGGTGGAGTGGGTAGTTGACGGCAATGCCGATGATGACGCTCGAGATGCCTATCACTATCATGGAGACACTGTCGTGGACCAATGCCATCCCGCCAAGTGCGAAGAGCCATCCCCAGAAAACAGAAATGGCGATGAGTGCGATGTCCTTCAGTCTGCGGAAGGCATAGAGCAAGAGTGCCAAGATGAGTATGGCGGCCAAAACCACAGCGAGAATGCTGTCGTGCATAATCTGCCGGGCATTCCCTACGGCAATCTGCGGTCCGCCAATGACGTGAGCTTTTATTTCGGGGAAATCTGCTTGCATCTTCCTGATGGCTCCGTCAAGCAGGCTGACCAGTTGTGCGTTCTTGTCTGTCTCGCTGCTGCCGAAAGGCGAGGAGAGCATGACGATGGCACGTGACATGTCGGGTGTAAAGAGGTAGCCTTCGTATATTTCGAAGCGCATTTGTTGTTGTGAGCGGTGCAACGCTTCCAATGGCGATGCGAAAAGTCCAAGCGGGTCGCGTCCGATGCTTTGGCTGAGGATGCTGCCCGTTGGGAGCATCAAGGCGTTGAGGTCGTCTTCGAGCTTCGCATCCATGTAGTTCGGCAAGGCCAGCAGGCTGTCCATCCGCTTGTAGTCGTCTGCTTCGAGGAAGAGGGGAATGTTCTGATAGACGAAGTCCATTGTCTCGGAGAGGCTTTCGATGTCGAAGGTGGCTTGCAGGTCTTCGCACCAGCCGGCAGTGTCGCATTCCTCCAATGCGTTGGCAAAGGCATCTATCGCCTCCGTTGTCTGGTCGGCATCGCCTTTGCTATCGAAGATGACGAAGAGGCGGTTCATGCCCGAGATGTCCTGATAGACGGCCATGCGTTCCCTGTTCGTTTCGCTGAGGGGCAGGAAGTCCTGTATGTCCTCTTTATAGGACAGATGCAGGATGGACGCCAGCATGGCCAGAGTGATGCCGACGAGCGAGACCCAGCGAATGGAGGCGTGCCTTTGGAGGAAGTCGAATAGCTTCAGTATCATTTCGCGAACAGTCGTTTGCTGTCAATGGGGTTGGCGTAGATGCCGAGAAGGATGTCTCTGAGTGCCTCTATGTCATATTTCTCCTTGAATTTTTCAAGGATGGACAGATGCAGAAGGAATGCTTCTTTTTCTTCCTTACTGTACATTTCTCGGAATTCGTTTTTGCCTTCTCGGAGGTCGTGGGCAATGTAGTTGTTGGGCGTAAAGTGATAGGTGGAACAGATGCGTTTGTCGAGGAGGCTTGCCACCTGCTTGTTGAACTCGTTCGTGGAGTTGCATGGCAGTTGCCTCAGTTGAGCCTCTGTGACGGGTTCGCAGAAAGCGAGATGCACGCGGCCTTTTTGCCCGGTGATGCCGGTGAGGATGCTGTTCAGGTCTTCGCCTGGCTTCTTGGTGTAGGGGCCTTGGCGACGGTTGTAGAGTTCGATGGCTTTCAAGACGTCGCACGATTCCCATTCATAGGAGATGGCGACCGGCACGATGTTCAGTTCGGCGAGGGAGGCGACGATGTCCTTTGTCTGCGACATTCCGAACATCTTGATGATGCCCTGGTCGGTGCGGTCGATGCCGTCTTTCGTGCGGCCGTTGCGTTGTGCAATCCAAACCGACTGGTGCTTCTTCGTGATGGTATGGCGAATGTATTCCGAGAGCAGGAGTGAGCTTTTGTAGAACTCTCTGAGGTTAGCTCCGGGGCGTGCCACCTTGAACATCTTGTTGCTTTTGCCCACATCGATGACCAGTTGTCCCTGCATCAAGTTCTCGCCGAAGGTTATCTCGCAGGAGTCGAAGTTGTGGTCGCTGAGAGTGTTCTGCATGAGCGAGGCATCGAGCATGATGTCGCGATGGTTGGAGACGAACAGATAGTTTTTCTCGGAGGAAAGCTGTTCTATGCCTGTGGTTGAGAAGCCCGTGGTGGTTCTTCGGAGAATTTGCTTGTTGACGTAGTACATGACGCTGTGCTGGAAGTCATATACAGTCTTATAGCCAATTACTTCCTTCCGCACCTCTTCAACAGGGCGGTCGGGGAAGACATACGAAGCCAGTAAGGGAAATTCCTTGCTGTCTGCTATCCGCTGCATTGCTGCGGGGATTTCTTCGTCGTAGTATGGACGTATATCGTCAAAGTTCATTGTTTATTTATAATGTTCTGTGTTCAATTGGCGAAGCCATTTCAAAAATTCTTCTTTCCAGGCACGGCATTCCGCAGTGCCCTTGGTGTCCGAAGCACCGAACCCGTGTCCGCCGGTACGGTATTGTATGTAGCGATGGTTGATGCCTTTGGCTGTCAGTGCCGAGTCGAGCAGTTCCGAGTTATGGTACTTCACTATGGGGTCGTCCTTGCAGTTGACGAGGAAGACTGGTGGACAGTCCTCTGGGACGTGCTTCTCGAGTGAGAGCGAGTCGCGCATCCTTTGGTTGCGTTTCCTGTATTCTCCCAGCAAGGCGCGTCGGGAGCGCTTGTGGGTGTCGGGATGCGACATGCTCACCACGGGGTAGATGGGCGCCACGAAGTCGGGACGAAGATCTTTTGTCCTGAAGGCTTCTGCTCCATGCATCACCAAGTGACCGCCTGCAGAGAAGCCCATCAATCCAAGCTTGTCGGGGTTGATGCCATATCTGGCAGCGTGCTGGCGCACATATTGGATGGCGCGCCCCAGGTCGTTGATCATATCGGGGTGCTGTCGGCCTCCGAAGAGCAGT
This sequence comes from uncultured Prevotellaceae bacterium, assembly GCA_946415695.1. Lineage (GTDB taxonomy): Bacteria > Bacteroidota > Bacteroidia > Bacteroidales > Bacteroidaceae > Physcousia. Next base: position 6,173 of record CAMKTM010000136.1, read on the forward strand.
CGCGAATGGCTGACATACGGGAATTTGCCTTGCACGCGATAGTTCAGCACGAAGGCGGAGATGCCGTTCGCCTGCAGCCATTGCGCCACGCCTGTTCCTTCTGTTTTCGTGTCGTGCCAGCAGTACGAGCCTCCAGGGCAGACGATGACGGCAGTGCCCTCAAAAGTCTTGTCGGGGGAGGGCGCTATGTAAGGTGTCAGCGTCACCGACCTCGCCCTTGTGCCTGTTCCAGCCCATAAACGAACCTTCTCGCCGGCCTGAACATGCAGGCTGCAAAGCAAGGACAAACAGATGGCTATGTATTCTAATTTGATGGCCATTTATCACGTGTGGCGTTAATGCGCGTGCAAAGGTACGACATTTAATTCAAAAAACAAAATTCATTATTGAAATGTTAGGGGTTAGGGGTTAGGGGTTAGAGGTTAGGGGTTAGAGGTTAGGGGTTAGAGGTTAGGGGTTAGAGGTTAGAGGTTAGGGGTTAG
>CAMKTM010000137.1 GCA_946415695.1 uncultured Prevotellaceae bacterium
CTCACGAGGGTTTAATCCTCGGAGGGCGGAACGATAGTGGAGCTGGAGGGGATTGCTTCCGGCTTTGCCGCCTGAGTGAAACGAAGAACCCTCACGAGGGTTTAATCCTCGGAGGGCGGAACGATAGTGGAGCTGGAGGGGATTGAACCCTCGTCCAAACAGGGACGCCTTGTGCTTTCTACACGCTTATTCCAGCCTTCGTTTTCGTGCATCGGCAAGACCTGGACCACCAACCGATGCCTTATTCTCTAAAACTTCATCCAGGGATAGAGACGTCTCCCCGGACTATTTCCGATTTTCTAGCACCGCTTGATCAAACGCTTCGGAACAACAGCTTTTGAGCGATGTCTCGTCTCAACACCTAGTGAAGAGATAAAGCCAGTAACCTACTGTACTTCGGTTAGGCAGCGAGAGCGTAGTTGTTTGCGCCAATTAAATGGTCGATAACCAGAGATTATAGAGAGCGATCACCGACTCTCTGCGTGCTTACACAACACCTCATCCTGCTGTCAAATCCAGTCAGCCCCGATGCGACGCGTGTCGTTTCCTGACTGCAAAGGTACGACAAAAAGTGAAAAGTGAAAAGTGAAAAGTGAAAAATTATTGCAAAAAGAGCGTTTTGCATCTTTCCGTCCCTGAAACAACAACGGATTACACAGTTTTCACGGTGTTTATAGGTTATCTGCTAACCATATATCCGTGAAATCGGTGTAATCCGTTGTTAGAGGGATTCTGTATGAAGCATCTCCCCCTTTGGTATGGAGGTTGCTTCGTCTGACTTACTTTTCGGGCACTTGGGGGAAGGTGAGCTTCGTCTTGTCGATGGCAGGCTGCTTGTCGGCCACGGTCTTCATGGTGACTGAACTGCCGGAAGTCCAGGGGCTGTAGGTCACTTTGCCGTCGCAGACGATACCGATGCGGAGGGTACGTTGCTTCTCGGCATCCTTGCCATCCATCTTCTGGAGGCTGACAGTCAGCTGCTTGCCTTCTGTTGATGCCTGCAGCTTGTACTCGGCAAACTGACCTTGCTGGTAGTCGAAGCCATCGCCGGCATCCTCGTAGAGACGGCCTTCTGCCCTACCCTCGCCGTCGGGATTGACAAGAAGCGTGAGGCTGTCGGTCTTCATCTCAACGGTGTTCTGGTAGAGGTTTGCCATCGGGATGATGGAGCCGGGACGCTGAGCCAGGTAGGGCTGGAAGCCGTCGTCCTTATCCTCGAGCGGCAGGATGTCCCAGTCGCCGGCAGGAAGGCTGGCATCGCCCGCCCAGCGGGGGATGATGATGAGGTCGCCGCCAAGCATGAAGGCTTTCTCCTCGGAGCGCAGGCTCTTGTCCTTGGTGTCGGCCATGAAGACAGGGCGCATCACGGGCATACCGTCCTTGCTTGCTTCCTGGAAGAGTGTATAGACGTAGGGCATAAGGCGGTAGCGGCGGTTGATGGCTGTTCGGCAGACGTTGAGGCACTCCTGGTCGAAGGCCCACGGCTCCTGTGCACGTCCGCCGTCGATGCAATGGTTGCGTACGAAGGGGAAATAGACGCCCACGGCCGTCCAGTTGGCCAGGAGCTTGCCATTGCTGTCGCCGCAGAAACCGCCCATATCTGGACCGTTGAAGGGCTGTCCGCTCAGACCGAGCGTGATGGACATGGGGATGGAGAGCATGAACTGCTCCCAGTTGGAATAGTTGTCGCCCGTCCAAGTGGCGGCGTAGCGATGTCCGCCGAGAAAGTTGCTTCGGCTCAGGATGAAGGGACGCTTCGTGGGGTTCGCCAAGAGCAGACCCTGACGGCTGGCTCGTACCATGTTGAGGCCGAAGATATTGTGGTAGCGCAAGTGAACATCGGGCCGCAGGCCGTCGCCGCCCTGGTGCATGTTCGTGATGGGCATCGACGAGCGCGGGCCTTCGAAGACAGCCGGCTCGTTCATGTCGTTCCAAATGCCATCGACGCCCTGTGCCATGAAGGGAGGATAGAGCGTGCTCCACCAGGAGCGCACTTCAGGACGCGTGAAGTCGGGGAAGTGGCAGTCGCCCGGCCATACCTTTCCGACGTAGGGATTGCCCTGTTCGTCGCGCACGGCATAGCCGTTCTCCATGAGTTGGTCATCCACCCAATAGCCCTTCTGCACCTTGACGCCCGGGTCGATCATATAGACGCTCTTGAAGTTCTTGCTGTGCAGATAGTCGTTGAGTGCCTTGGGCTGCGAGAACTCCTGCGGATGGAAGGTGAAGATCTTGTACTGATCCATGTAGTGGATGTCCATCCAGATGACGTCGCTGGGAATCTTGTGGTAGCGGAGCGTGTCGGCAATTTCCTTGACGCGTGTGTCGGGATGATAGCTGTAGCGGCATTGCTGATAGCCGAGCGACCAGAGGGGCGGCATCTCCATCGTGCCGGTGAGGTTCACGAGTTCCTGCATCACCTCCTGCGGCGAGTTCTTCTCGATGATGACTACGCGGAAGGCTGGCCCCATGCTGCGGAAGACGACTTCCGTGTCGGTGGTCATCCATGCCTGCCAAGTGTTGTCGGCGATGATGCCGAAGCTGGAGCCGTCGCTGCGCAAGCCGAGCACCCAGGGATGACTCTGGTAGAGGTGCGAGCCGTCATCAACGCCATAGCAAGGCGTATCGACGTTCCAGAACTCGATGGTCCTACCGTTGCGACGCAAAGGCCCAACCACTTCGCCGCCTCCGTAGAGGTCGGCATCGGCATCCACCTTGATGCGAACCACACTCTTGCCATCTTCCGTGGAGAAGGCAGGACGAAGTTTCCATAATGAGCTGACCGGACCCTGCGGAGCAAGCTCGCGGATGAAGATGGGCGACGGACTGTGAGCAGCGGCATCGTACTGTGCGGGATAAAAGACTGCGACATCCTTCGATGTCATGTAGCTCTGCTGTGCCGAAACGTGGAGCAAGGAGCAGGGAGCAAGGAGCAAAAGGGCTTTGAACTTATTCATTTTGTGTTTATTTAATGATTACTTTTCTGCCACCTATGATGTTCATGCCGCGCTGAGGTTTGCTCAAGCGCTGCCCGGCAAGGTTGTACCATTTACTATTTGACGATTTACCATTTACGATTTCGTCATTTTCAATTGTTTCGATGCCATCGGGCAGCTCTGCACCGAGGTATTCGCCTTCGATGGTTTCCTTAAAGACATTTATCTTGATGCGATAATAGCCGTCTCTGCTGATGGCCCACTTATAGTCTTCCGAGCCATTGTACCAGATTTGCTTGGCTGTCAGTATTGGGGCGTCTTGGCTGAAGGGGTGCAGCACCTTCGGCCCCCAGCGGTACTGACCGTTTATCTTGAATCGCTTGGGCTCCTGATTGTAGCTGTAGGCCTTCAGCAGGCCAGTCCATTCGAAGACGTTGGGGTCGTCCCAGCTCTGTTCCATTTGTTTGCCGGCCGTTATCTGCCAATGCCCTTCCTGCCCGGAGATGCCTTTTCCCTGCTCGTCCTCGACGCAGCCGCCGCATATCCATGCTTCGTACCAACGGGTGAAGAGTTCGCCTGTCACTTGCTTATTATAGGTATCGACGGTGAAGCGATAGTTGTCCGCCTCGAAGAGGACGGCCCATTCCGCTCCGATGCTGTCGCGCTTCGTCGCGTCATAATCTGCCTTGCTCGTCACGATACTCGTGTCAAAGAGTTTCGGTGCATAGTAGCGCGAGGTGGATTTGGGCGTATCGGTTGTCGTGATGTAGAGGTCGCCGGGAAGCAGTTTGCCGTGGAACTTGAAGGTGTAGCGGCCGCTTGTGTTCGTTGAGAAACGCGACAGCTCCTGCACCCCGCCCGGTACGGCAGAGCCGCGCACATAGAGGCGCGTCTGGGCGAAAGCCATTGAACATTGACCATTGAACATTGACCATTGAAAGAATAGCAGAAGTATGAGAGAAAGAGTACGAAGCTTCATCTTAATTATGAATTATGTATTATGAATTAATTGAGGGCGTAGCCTAATTATGAATTATGAATTATGAATTATGAATTAGGGTGTTATGCCATTTCGCTCAACGGCACGCTGATGATGATGGACTGAGAAAGGTTGCTGGTGCTCACGGTGACGGTGAGCGTGCCTGTTGCTTCGTCGAATGTGATGTCCGAACTGTCAACCGGTATGTTGTTGACTTTGATGTTCTCCGGAATAGCTTTCATTCCGAGGAACTGCACCTTCCACTTCCTTTCGGTCGGCATACCCTCGAAGCTGCCGCTGCGCTTGCTGATGGTCAGCGTCACACGGCTGCTGTAACGCTTCTGTGTAAAGGTTGTCATTGCCCATGCATCGCCTTTGTAGTCCTGATTGTCGCCTTTATCCTCGTAGAGTTTGCCCGAGCCGTTTGCTCCCGGCACTACTTTTAGGATGATTTCTCCCGGGTCGTTGACGACGGTGCGCTGCACGGGATAGAAGGGGATGACGCTGCCGGCGCGATAGAAGACGGGGAACTCGTCGAGTGTGAAGGAGCCGTACAAAGCCTGGCTGCCATTGAGCAGGCGAGCGTGCGTCGCATCCCACCATTTCCCTTCGGGGAGCCATATCATGCGGCCCGAGTAGCCGTTCTGCGAAGGCGTGTAGATAGGAGCCACAAGCATGTCGTCGCCGAACATGTACTCGTCCTCGTAGATGTATGCGTTGCCGTCCTCGGGATAGTCATAATAGAGGGGACGGTTCATGCCGATGCCTGTGTCGTAGGTCTCGCGGGCGGCCGTATAGAGATAAGGAAAGAGGCGGTAGCGCTCGCGGACAGCCTCGCGGAGCTGTGTGAAGTTCGAGTACTTCCAGATGCGGCGCTCCAGTTTGCCGTCGTTCGTGGCATGCGTGCGGAAGATGGGTGTATAGGCTCCGAACTGCAGCCAGCGCAGGAGCAGTTCTGGGTCGTTGTTGCCTCCCTGGTGTCCGCCAAGGTCGTGCCCCCAATAGTCGTAGAGGACGTTGCTGGCGTTGCTGGTGAAGTAGATTTCGTAGCCGAGTGTGGACCATGCGGCCCACGTGTCGCCGGAGAAGCAGATGGGGTAACGATGCGAGCCGAGGCCGCCCCAGCGGTGATAGATGACGGGGCGCAGTTCGGGACGGTTCTTCTGCATGTCCTGGAAGAAGGTGTGGTTGCACCAGAAGGTCTCGCCCAGCGTCTCGGAGCCTTCGGCGGGCGTATAGCTCTTCTCCTGTCCGTGCTTGCCGACGGTGAGTGCCTGCTGCCAGTCGAGCCACCAGAAATCGACGCCTTCCTGCTCGTGCGGACGGATGACGTCCTTGAAGAGTGCCTTCATGTAGTCGTAGTCCTCCACCTTCCAGATGAGTGTTTTTCCCGAGTTGTCGCCCAGGTCGCGAGCCATGGCCCTGTAGTAGTCCTCGTGTGTGCCAACGCCGTCGGAGGGATGGAGGTTGAGGGCGGTCTTGAGGCCGTGCTGGTGCATGTAGTTGATGAGCGTCCTGGGCTGAGGGATGCGGTTCGTGTTCCAGCTCCAGCCCGTCCAGCCGCTCTTGTGCCAGTCCATGTCCATGATGAGCACGTCCATCGGGATGTCGTTGTTCTCCACGTCGCGGACAATCTGCTGGAACTCGGCCTGCGTGTAAGCCCAGTAGCGGCTGTACCAGTAGCCGAGGATGTATTTGGGCGGCATTGGCACGCGGCCTCCCACCTTGATGAAGTCGCCGAGGCACTCCTTATACTGATGTCCGTAGCCGAGGAAGTACCAGTCGATGGCAGTCTTGTCGATGGGGTTTGCCCACCAGGTGATGCCGTCCTCCTTCGGTTCGAAGGCGTAGGACGTGCTGCCGTCGCCACGTGTTGTGGTGGGACTTTCATCCACGATGCTCCATCCGGCTCTCGAGAGCAGTCCCTTCTCCAGCCTGCCTCGTGCATTGTCGCCCCAGGCCGTGTCGAGCGTACGGTTCGTGCCGAGCAGGTTCATGGAGTCGTCCTTGCCCGGGTACCAGGTGACGGTGCGTCCGTTCATCTGGAACGTGACCATCAGGTTGTCGGGCTTCTTGTCGGTCGGCTTGAAGGCACTGCCTTCCTTGTAGCGGAGCTCGAGGTCGGCGGTGCGGATGTAGAGGTAGCCGTCGGCCGTCTCGGTAGTGAAAGCAGGGACGGGCAGTCGCCGGTTGACGATGGCAAACGTGGCGCGGTCCTCGAACTGTGCCGTCGCGCTGTACTGGATGCGTATCATCTTGCTCGTCAGCACTGTGAAGCGTGCGTTGCCGCTGGTGACGACAGCTGCCGGGTCGGCCACAGGGTCGAGCACGTCCTCTGCCATGAGCGGAAGAGACAACAGCAAGAATGAAAAAAGGAAAGAATGAAAGAATGAAAAACGTGAATGCTTCATTGGATAGTTTTTGCTTGTTTTGCCTGCAAAGTTACACATTTCTTCAACAAAAACAAAGGAATGTGACATTTTCGTTCTGAAAAGTTCGGCTGGAAGAGATAAAAGTCATACGTTTGCAGCGAGTTCGTAGGAACACAATATATTTTTTTGCTCAAATTCCCTGCAGAACTCATCCCATGTGTCTTTTTCAAGAAGGGCGTGGCCTTATTTCAATAAAGGCGTGCCGCGTTGGCAATAAAGGCGTGCCGCGTTGGCCAACACGGCACGCCTTGTTGTTGAGGATGGCGTGCGATGATTTTTTTTTCGGTC
>CAMKTM010000138.1 GCA_946415695.1 uncultured Prevotellaceae bacterium
AAGATAATCCGTAAAATCCGTGTAATCCGTTGTTGTTAATTATGACACATCCTCTATATATTTATATAACGTATTTACCAAATCGTCACGCGTTTCTCCTTTGGGACGAACATTGGGTCTGCCTCGGTGATGCCAAAGGCGTCGTACCAGGCATCAATGTGCGGCACCTGTCCGTTCACGCGCCACATACCCAGCTGATGCGGGTCGCTCTTCACGCGTTTTCTGATTTCTTCCTCGCGGATGTTCTGCCCCCACACGTTGGCATAAGCCAGGAAGAAGCGCTGTTCGGGCGTGAAGCCGTCGATGTCGGCGAGCGGAGCATCCTTGGTGGCGTTCTTGAAGGCTTGGAAGGCGACCATCAGTCCGCCGTGGTCGGCCATGTTCTCGCCAAGCGTCAGCGAACCGTTGGCATGGAGTCCGGGCAGCACCTCGATGCTGTCGTGGAACTCACGCATCACCTGGATGCGCTCCTCGAAGCGCTTGGTGTCTTCCTCGCTCCACCAGGTGATGAGGTTGCCCGTCTTGTCATACTTGCTTCCCTGGTCGTCGAAGCCGTGCGTCATCTCATGTCCGATGACGACGCCGATGGCTCCGTAGTTGAAGGCATCGTCGGCTTGCATGTCGAAGAAGGGCGGCTGCAGGATGCCGGCAGGGAAGCAGATTTCGTTGGTCGTCGGGTTGTAGTATGCGTTGACCGTCTGTGGGTTCATGTACCATTCGTCACGGTCAACAGGCTTGTTGAACTTCGTCTTGACCATGTCCTTGATTTCCCATTCGTTCACGGCAAGCATGTTACGCAAGTAACAGTCGCCTATCTCGAGGTCGCTGTAGTCCTTCCACTTGCCAGGATAACCTACCTTCACGTAGAAAGCGTCAAGCTTCTCGCGGGCCACCTTCTTTGTTTCGTCCGACATCCATTCCTGTACGTCGATGCGTTCTCCGAGGGCGACCTGCAGGTTGCTGATGAGCTTCTCCATGCGCTTCTTGGCTTCTGGTGGGAAGTACTTGGCAACATAGAGCTGCCCGAGCGCTTCGCCCAGGCCGCTTTCAACGGCAGCCACGGCACGTTTCCAGCGCGGACGGTCTTCTTCCTTGCCACTCATCACCTTGCCGTAGAAACCGAAGTCGAGGGCACGGCTCTCGTCGTCGATGTAAGACGAAACCATATCGATGGCGTGCCAGAGATAGATGTTCTGCAGGGCTTCGGGCGTCTCTTCCTTCAGGACTTTCTCCACCTCGTGGATGGCATTGGGCTGACCGAGGCAGACTTCCTTCACGCCCTCCATTCCGAAGTTCTGGAAGAAAGCGTCCCAGTCGATGCCGGAGAATTGCTCCTTCAGCTCGTCGTAGGTGAGTTTGTTGTAGTTGGCCTCGGGGTCGCGCAGCTCTGTCATGCTCTTGCTGGCAACGGCGATGCGCGTCTCGATGCGCAACACGTCCTCTGCAATGCGATTCGCATCCTTTTCCGAGAAGCCAGAGTGCTGGCAGAGGTCGGAAATGAACTTCTGGTACGCCTTACGGATTTCCAGAGTCTTCGGGTCGTCGTCGATGTAATAATCCTTCTGCCCAAGCGTCAATCCGCCCTGAGCGATGGTTACGATGTTGTTCTTCGAATCCTTCTCGTCGGCTCCGATATACATGCCGAACAATCCGGGTACGCCTTGCCTCTGCATCCTCGGCCAAACCTCTTTGAGCCAGTTCGCCGTGATTTCAGGCTCGCACTGATAGCCGTCGCAAAGCAAGAACTCCTCGAGAGCTCCCCAATAGTGCTCGTTCAGGTTCACACTGTCCATCGCCGAATTGTAGAGGTCGGCAATCTTCTGTTCGATGGAACCCTTTTCATTCTGCTGGGCTGCCACACTGTCGATGATGCCTTGCAGTTGCTTGATGTTGTTCTCTTGGAGCACGTCGAAGCTGCCGTAGCGGCTGTACTCTGCCGTCAGCGGATGAGCTTTTTGCCAACCGCCTGTGGCATACATGTAGAAGTCTGTGCCGGGAAGATAAGTTGAGTCGAGATTGGCAAGGTCGATGCCGGATGCCAGTTGCTTGCTCCCGGGCGTGCAAGCCGTAGCTAATGCTGTCAAAGCAAATGCCATAAATAGATTTCTCTTTTTCATTATTATAATATGATTATTGGTTATGTTCTTTCATCTTAACTTGAAACACTTTAGCCACCAATGCTCCGCTGATGTTGTGCCAGACGCTGAAGATGGCTCCGGGAATGGTGGCAAGGGGATATGCTGCGAAGTGCAAGTTGGCAAGGGAAGAAGCCAAGCCGCTGTTCTGCATGCCGACCTCAATGCTGAGGGCAACGCATTTCGGCTTTTGCAGGCGCAACAAGCGTCCTATTAGGAAACCCAGCGAAAGGCCAAGCAAGTTGTGGAGCATGACGACAAGTATGACTATCATTCCGCCAAGCATCAAGCGGTTGGCATTGTGCGACACAACGATACCCACCACAAAAGCAATCGTTAAGGACGAAAAAGCAGGCAGATAAGGTGTGACGGCTTTCGTGAGATTGGGCATGAAACGTTGGCACAGCAGTCCGACAACGATAGGCGCAATCACCACATAGACGATGCTCAGCAACATTCCCCACGTATCGACGTCAACCATCGTGCCAGCCATCAGCCAGACCAGCAAAGGGGTCAGCAAAGGAGCGAGTAGGGTAGAGCAGGCTGTCATGCCGACTGAAAGGGCCAAGTCGCCCTTTGCCAAATAAGTGATGACATTGGAGGCCGTACCGCCGGGGCAGCAGCCTACAAGTATCACGCCAAGCGCCAACTCCTTGGGAAGCGAGAAAGCAAGCGTTAGCAACCAAGCGAGTAAAGGCATGATGGTGAACTGCGCTAAGCAACCGATGAGAATGTCTTTGGGTCGGCTCAGCACAATCTTGAAGTCATTCAGCGAGAGCGTCAGTCCCATGCCGAACATAATCACGCCCAGAAACGGGTTGATGGCCTTCGTGTTAATCCACACAAATGATGCCGGCACGAGCATAGAAACAATTGCCACCAAAAGCACCATCAGTCCCATCCATCGGGCTATGAAATCACATACATTCTTCATTTATCCTTAGATAATTAACAATTTGATTCTTTGGCGATTTATGGAATGCCATTTTAACTATGAACTGTGAACTAAATCAGCGCTTCCCATTCCTCCTCGGCTTTCTTTAGTTGTGCTTTCAGCTTGCCGTGCTTCTCGTAGAGCGAAACGTCCTGGCTGCCTTCTGGCGTAGAAAGTTGGTCTTCGACGATACGGATGGCGGCTTCGAGCTGCGTCACCTTCTCTTCTGCCTCTTGCAAGGCTTTCTCCTTCTTCTTCTGTTCGCGGGCCTGAGCCTTTTGTTCGGCGTATGAGACAGCCCCCTCCATACCTCCCCGAGGGGAGGCTTTCTGCGTGGCGGTCTCTCCCCTTTGGGGGAGTTGGAGGGGGGCCAGGTAGTCGTATATGCCTCCCAGATACTCTCGCACCTTTCCGCCACCAAACTCATAGATTTTCGTCACGAGGCCGTCGAGGAATTCACGGTCGTGGCTCACCACGATGACTGTGCCGTCGAAGTCGCGGATGGCTGCCTTCAGCACATCCTTCGAGCGCATGTCGAGGTGGTTGGTCGGTTCGTCGAGGATGAGACAGTTCACCGGTTCGAGCAGCAGCTTTATCATGGCCAGTCGGGTTCGCTCTCCTCCAGAAAGGAACTTCACCTTCTTGTCGCTCGCTTCTCCGCCAAACATGAAGGCACCGAGAATGTCGCGAATCTTGAGCCGTATGTCGCCCCTTGCCACGCGGTCGATGGTTTCAAAGACTGTGTATTCCCCTTCGAGCAATTGTGCCTGATTCTGAGCAAAGTAACCTATCTGTACATTATGTCCTACTTTAAGTGTGCCGTCGAAAGGAATTTCGCCCATGATGCACTTCACGAGCGTCGTTTTGCCCTCGCCGTTACGCCCCACGAAAGCCACCTTTTCGCCACGTCTTATTGTCAGATTGACGTTCTTGAAGACGCAATGTTCGCCATAGCTCTTGCTCACTTCGTCGCAGATGACCGGAAAGTCGCCACTGCGCATCGAGCAAGTGAACTTGAGGCGCAAGGCACTATTGTCCACCTCATCGACCTCAATCGGCACTATCTTCTCCAACTGGCGTATCTTCTGCTGCACCTGAATGGCTTTCGTGGCCTGGTAGCGGAAGCGTTCGATGAAGGCGCGTGCGTCAGCTATTTCCTTCTGTTGGTTCTCCAACGCCCGCAGTTGCTGTTCGCGCCGTTCGGCATGAAGCGTGACGTACTCGTCGTACTTCACCTTATAGTCGTAAATCTTTCCGCAACTGATTTCTATTGTTCGGTTCGTTACATTATTTATAAAGGCGCGGTCGTGGCTGACGAGCACCACGGCGTTGGCACTCGTGGCAAGGAAGTTCTCGAGCCACTGGATGCTTTCGATGTCGAGGTGGTTGGTCGGTTCGTCGAGCAGTAGCACGTCGGGATGCTGAAGCAGCAACTTGGCCAATTCAATACGCATGCGCCAGCCGCCGCTGAACTCGCTCGTAGGTCTGTCCAAATCTTCTCTTCGGAAGCCAAGACCCTGCAACGTGCGTTCCAGTTCAGCCTGATAGTGCGTGCCGCCCATCATCTGGAAGCGCTCGTTGAGATGCGTGAAGCGTTCCACGAGTGCCATGTATGCTTCGCTCTCGTAATCAGTGCGTTCTGCAAGTTGTTTGTTGAGACGTTCGAGCTCTTCCTCTATCTCTGTGATGTGTTCGAAAGCGCGTTCGGCCTCCTCCCTTACCGTGCGTTCGTCGGTGAGTACCATCACCTGCGGCAAGTAAGCAATAACAGCATCGCGAGGCACACTGACCGTCCCGCTTGTGGGTTCTTGGATGCCCGCAATAATCTTCAGCATCGTACTCTTGCCGGCACCGTTCTTGCCGACAAGCGCAATGCGGTCGTGGTCGCCAACGACATAACTGATGTCATTGAAGAGCGGCTTTGCGCTGAACTCTACACTTAAATTGTCTATTGAAACCATAATACGGGACGCAAAGATACGACAAAAAGTGAAAAGTGAAAAGTGAAAAGTGAAAAATAATTTCCTTGTTCACATTTTTTTTCGTACTTTTGCGGAAGGAAAATAAATATATGACACCCAGCCCCCCAGACCCTCTCCAAACCTCCCCCTCTATGGGGAGGCTTTCTTCGACCGAAATTCTCCCCCTAGAGGGGGAGTTAGAGAGGGTCTTTTTCTCCCCCTCGGGGGAGATGGAGAGGGGTCTTGCTCCGCCTGCGCCTGAGGCTTGCCGAAGAATTCACTTAATTATGAATTATGAATTATGAATTAAGAATTGTCTATATCGTTTATGCAAAGAAGAACATTCCTGAAAAGCAGCATTGCAAGCGCAGCAATGCTCGTAGCTCCGGCCGAAGTCCTTGGCCGTGCGCCCAAAGAAGGAGCGGCAAAGAGCCTCTCCACCATCAAAACGCCCGTTCCCGACGATGACTTCCACCTCGGGATGGCCGGTTACACCTTCCATAAGTTCGACCTCGACACCACGCTCGCCTTCATGAAAAAGATAGATGTCCACTACCTTTGTATCAAGGATTTCCATCTTCCCCTTAATGCCGATGCGGAGCAGATAGCAGCGTTCAAGGCAAAACTCGCAGACGCCGGAGTAACAGGCTATGCCGTCGGCCCCATCTACATGAAGGACGTGGCAGCAGTCGATAATGCCTTTGCCTACGCCCAGCGGGTTGGCGTCCGCCTTGTCGTCGGCGTTCCGGGCGTTTGGGGCGACACCGCTCCGAACTACGAAGTGCTGAACCGTGTGGAGCAGAAAGTGCGCGAGACGGACATCCGCTATGCCATACACCTGCATGGCCCCGACCTCTCCCTCTATCCCGATGCCACCTCAATCTGGAACGACGTCAAGGACCGTGACCCGCGTCTGGGCATTTGTCTTGACATCGGCCACAATCTGCGCTACGGAAGCGATTCCGTCCGCGACATGAAGCGTTACGCCAAACGCATTTTCGACATACATCTCAAAGACGTGACCGCTCCCACGAAAGAAGGCCGTGCGGCAGAAGTGGGCAGAGGCATCATCGACTTCCCGCTTTTCGTCAAGACGCTTCGCAAGGTTGGTTATAAAGGCTCGGTGAGCTTGGAGTACGAGAAGGACATGAGCGACCCCTTCGTCGGCATTGCCGAAAGCGTCGGCTATTTCCGCGCAGTGCAGCAGACAACCCGCTAACGCGGCAGGGCATATAGTTTGCTTATACATGTAAAAGCAATTGCTTGTACATGTATAAGCAATTGCACGTACATGTACAAGCAAACAACCCGCTGTGTGATAAAAGGAAATCAGAAGTGATTCAGTTCTGATTTTCGTATTCTTCCCGCGTGATTGGCGTATCGGGGTCAATAAGACAATCTACAATTATTTAATCCATTGGCTTTATCAGGGTCGTGCAGAAGCGTAGCTAACACTTCCGCTGACAATGCCGACAGGCTGTCATGTTTGTCTGGCATTCCTTGCGCTTATAGCTTTAGGACAACAAGCACTTATCGGATTCTTTGGGCTGAATGCATCAAAGCCTCTATATACGATAAAAGCGTGTACGCTCTTA